>DATGGW010000504.1:0-4083 GCA_035308345.1 Ktedonobacteraceae bacterium
TGATCACCGGCCCATCAGCGTCAATGGTGGCTGCGCCACTGCGCGCGGAATACAATTCGGCCAGCGGCAACAGCCCGTTCAGCTTCACCAGGTGACGCCAGAAGTCGGCGTTGTCTTCCTGGTCGGTACGCAGCAGGAGCAGGGAATGCGTGCAGTTGCGAAATAAACATGTTTCCCTCTCTGAGGGCCGTCCGCCAATGTCAACCAGCAGTGGGAGATGACGCCGCTCGATGTCCAGGCAGATGCGTTTCGTAAAGCCACTCGTCCACTCGCCCTTGATGCGAATCAGCCGCACCTTGTCCTGGTCAAGCTCGTGGAACCAGTTTCCTTCGCCATCGGGACAGGCGCGAATAGCGTAATGAGGAATACCGCGCTCACGCAGCATCCTTGCCAGGTTATAGAATAAGACCGATTTCCCGGCGTGGGGCGGCCCACCAAAAAGTACAGCGGGTAAGAGATTCATCTCGAGTATGCTCCTGTCGATCGGTATTTCGTCACGTAGGAGAGGCCGATATGTCGAACTATACGCATACGTTACTGGCAACCCTGGGCGGACAGCCGCAGGTCGTCACCTTCACGCTCGATCTCCTGCTCCAGCGCAGCTTTCCCATCAGCGAGGTCATTCTTGTTCACCCCGAAGCCTCGCACCCGCGCTTGCAGCACTCCTTGGACTGTCTCAACGCCGAGTTCGTTGGCGATCGTTATCAAGTGAGCGGGCAGACCATCCACCTTCGCTCGCACGTCCTGCGCCTCGACGACGAGCCTCTCGACGATATCGTCGACGAGGTGAGCGCCGACGGCGCGCTCAACACGATCCATCACCTTATTCGCAGTCTCAAACGCCAGCATCGCTGCATCCACCTCTCCATCACCGGCGGCAGGCGCTTGATGTCCTCCATTGCTACCGAGGCCGCCCTGCTCAACTTTACCCACTCCGACCATATCTGGCACATTTACACTTCCGAAGCAGTACAGAAACAGGCCAACGAAGGGGCCCTCATGCATATTTCCCTCCACGATGGCGTCTACCTGATCGAGAGGCACTTCGTCCCCTGGGGCACTTATTTCTCTGAACTCCCCCTGGTCATCAGCGATGCTCAAGAAGCCATCCATTTCCAGAAGAAAAAAATGGGCAACCTTGAACGGGCACGGTGCGACCAGGTGGTTCAACAGGCGACCGAGCGTCAGTTAGATGTGCTGCGCGCCTTCGCCGAAGGACTGAACATCCAGGAAGTGGCGGAGCGCCTCTGTATCACCACCAGGACAGTCGATGCCCACAAAACCAAACTGCTCGAACTGTGCCGGGAAGTCTGGGCCATCGAGCAAAGCGCCTCTCGACTTGGCTATCATTTCCTCTATAAGTCCTTTGCGCTCTACTTCGACAGCCAACAGGAATAAGTATACCTTTCCAGCGCAGCAAACACATTGGAGAAATCTCTCGAACTTTTCAGCAAGACAGGAGATTTCTCCAATGTGTTTTTTTCGGTATCATGGTACATTCTCTAAGGCAGACATTTGTGTGAGAGAAGAGACAAATAAGGCACTCCGCCTGGAGTTATCAGGAGTTCGATCATGAGGTATCTCTTTCAGATTAGTATCGGACCTGTTCAAGACTTTATTGCTAGCGCACGCCGGACTCGCGATCTCTCCTTCGGGTCTTGGTTCTTGAGCGAACTTGCCCGAGCTGCGGCACACCAGATCGTGGAGCAAAATGGGCTAGGGAGCTTGATTTTCCCCGCTCCTTTTGAAAATGCAATGCTCGATCCTAACTATAAGGAATTTAATGTCGCGAATAAAATTGTGGCCCTGATTGAGCAACCACCGCAGGATTTGAGTATATTGGTACGTAGGGCCGTCTCGAAACGACTCCATGAAATCAGAGGCCAGGCATTCAAGAATATAACCCTTCCTAGAACGAATCAAACAAGAGCAGAAGCGCAAATCGATGATCTTGTCGAGTTCCTATGGGTCGCCCATCCTTATAACGAAAAGGATTACGAGGGGATGCGCAGGCGATTAGAAGCGCTGATGGCGATGCGCAAGAACACTCGTGATTTCGCATCTGTGAAGTGGGGTGATTATATACCGAAATCATCGCTAGATGGGCAGCTTGAGAGCGTCATACCTGAGCATGAATATCCTGCTCGCCGGGAATCAGAGACAGAAAAACTGGCAAAAATCAAACGTTTATACGACCATTATGGTGCGGGACCGGCAGAGCGGTTATCAGGTGTTGATATACTCAAGCGGCGTGGCACAACCGCATTTGGCTCCCACTTCCTTAGCACTTCGCATATGGCAGCAGCTTCCTTCCTCAAACGCTTGGAAGTTCTCGAGGGGCAGAGCCAGGAGGTAGTAAAAGCCGCCTGGATTGCGTATATCGAGAAACTACAGACTTTGGCTACTACACCTCAACTTGAACGTATTCCTGATAGCTGTCCACCCCACCCTATTCTAGATAGGTATGATGGCTCTCTGCTCTTTGAAGATAGGCTGGTCGATGTGGTTTATATTCCTGCTGCTGATACTTCTAAAAGCTCTCGTTTGCAAGAAGCAAAGAAAGCTCTGAACGGCTTTTACCATTCGCTGGACGCTCAATTCACCGCCCTCGGTCTCAGCAAGGAGCGGCCCGATCCCTATTATGCGCTCCTACAGGCCGACGGTGATGGCATGGGAGCAGCGATCACCGCTCAGGCTGAATACGGCTATGAGAAGCACCGTCAACTCTCACAGGCGCTCTCTCATTTCGCGGGAAAAGTGGATGGTATCGTTAGAAAGCACGAGGGAGCGCCAGTCTATGCAGGCGGCGATGATGTCTTGGCCTTCCTTCCATTACATACCGTCCTCCAGTGTGCGAGCGAGCTGGCAACACAATTCCGCGACGAATTGAAAGGCTTTCCCGGCCAGGACGGTCATACGCCAACACTCTCAGTTGGCGTTTCCATCGTTCATCACCTCGATTCCTTGCGAGAAGCGCGTGAACTTGCGCAGGAGGCGGAGCGTCGCGCAAAACGTGTCGGGAAGAATGCCCTGGCTATTACGGTCAGCAAGCGGAGCGGTGAGAGCTACAGCATTGCGCGGCCGTGGGATAGCATAAACGGCTATCTTGAACAGCTCATAATATACTGTCGCGCCGATGCCATTCCTGACGGGACAGCCTATGAACTACGCGATCTCGCGCTTCGCCTCACCGTCTCAACCGACGGCCAGGACGGTGATCCCGCGAAGCAAAAGATCAATGCTACCCTATCAGCCGTGATCAAACGCGATGCGCTCCGCATTCTGCAGCGGAAATTATACGTTCCGGTTGGCAAGTTCCCGAAGGAGCAGGCTAAAGCGGTGGAGAGCTTCCTGACAGATCGACTTGATGGAGTGCAAGAACAGCAGGCCAATGATAAGGAAACAGCCCTTGCCACCATCAATGAATTTATCAACGAATTGATTATCGCTCAGACGCTGGCTGATGCAAGAAAGCTGGCCGAGCCGAAGGAAGGAGTACAGCTATGACCGTCTGGATCATAGAGCCGCGCGATCCACTGATCGTCCGAGATGGACGCCCCTTTGGTCCTGACCCTGGCGCGCGGGCCTCATCCTTGCCATTCCCGTTTCCTTCGACAACTGCTGGCGGCGTTCGCACTCGCGCAGCGCTTGACGATAACGGCTTCTTCAAGTTCACCGACGATCAGAATCAGGCTGACGTTCAGGAACGGCTCAACCGCCTCAAGCAATTACGTGTGCGTGGGCCGCTCCTGGTGCAACTGACTGCCGATGGTCGTGACATCGCATTAAATCAGTGGTTGGTCTCTGCGCCGCGTGACGCATTGCTCTTCCCAGCAGAGCCGACAGCAACAGGAGCGCAAACAGCACTCATGCAACAACTGGTTCCACTACAGTTACGGCAGGACGAACAGACTGACTTTGACCAGAAGAAAGGATTGCTTCTCGTCGGTCAGAGCAGCTACGACGAGCGTAAGCCGCTGAATAATGCACCGCATTACTGGTACTGGGAGACTTTTCAGACCTGGCTACATGACTCATCATCACTTAATGGAACGGTGCAAGGTCTGTCTGACCTGGGTCAGA
>DATGGW010000505.1:0-4870 GCA_035308345.1 Ktedonobacteraceae bacterium
AGTACCAGGGACTTTGTTCGCCGAAGTCGTAGAGCGGCAGGATATGATTGTGGGAGAGCGCGCCAACAGCCAGGGCTTCACGTTCGAAGCGTCTCACGAAGGATACATCGCGGCCATAAAGTACCTTGATGGCTACCTGACGCCTGACACGGCGATCATATGCCAGGTAGACTTCCGCCATACCGCCCTGGGCGATGCGGTGTCGCAGTTCATAACGTCCGAGCGTGAACCCTTCAATCCCCTTCATCTACCAACAAACTCCTGCTCGCTCTATATGGCTGCGCAGCTAATGCGCGTTAGTTAAATGAGATGCACCAATTACATGGTAGTTTTGATGTCGTGTCTCTCTTTATCATACCATGCCGAAAAATAGCCCTGGCGCTAGCCTACCGTCCAGTAGCGTTCCATGTGAACGGTTTGAACGGGACGAAAGCTGTAGGTATAGGACTGCATGGCATTGAACATGGCGGCCTTGTTGCCGAAGTTCAGACCTAGCTGTGAGGCATACAAGGCGGCAGCTTCCTGGCGCAGGGGCAGCATTTCCGACATTTCGACCAGCGCCGGTTCGAGGGTGTCGCCAAAATATTTGAGTCGATTTTGTAGCGCGCCATTGGTGAGGACGTAGGGGAAGTCTTCATAGAGCTTGACGTTGGCCCCACGCTGGATCAGGCGATCGACGGCGGAACAGACGATCTGGTGATCGACATGGCTGCCAACGGCAAGCGGGGCGTACCAGACGGTATCGGGCAGTCGCTCGTGCAGGGCCACGAGGCTCTGCGCCAGCTCGCGGTCGATCCACAAATCGCCGGGATGCACTTCGCCGCCGATCAATTGATCGCGGGTCGTGTAGTATGGCGGCGTGCCGCGATAGATGGCATCGGGATAATCAAGCCACAGGTAGTCTGCATGCAGGTAATCGAGCGCGGCGGCATCTTCGCGGCGTCGCGCTGCGACTGCGGCCTGAGCATCCTGGCGGAAGCCCATCTGCCGGTGCATATCGCTGGTGAATGCACTGAACTCGACGGGATTAGCGGGTGTGCCCCCGAAAACTGTGATGACTAGCGGGCGCAGACCCGCGCTTGCCTGCACTCCAAGAGTGCCTCCACAGGAATAAACAACATCATCGAAATGGGGCGAAAGAAAGATATGGCGGTGACTTCGCTGGATATCGTCAAAACTATTGAGTTGCAACGCTGCGCTCCTCCAATAAATAAATGATTTATGGCATCGATGCTCTGCTGAAATAACAGCCTTAGTATACCTGATGGCGTCAAGCAAACTGGCGGCGGGCGGTCCGCGAGACTCCCAGGGCGGGGACAAGCCCACGCCCCTACCCTAGACGAAGCACGAAAGCGATCCATATCGTCCTCTGGTAGTTGCCTGATACCCTCTGTGAAATGCGCCTTATATTAAATGTAGCACATGAATGAAAGTATAGCCAATCGGGGGAGCCTGGGCGGGCGACCGCGAGGGTCGCCCCTACGATATTTTGCGCGTAGAAATATCAGGCGATCAGGGGAGTCGTATGCCCTCGTCTTGATAGTCGACCAGGCCGTCTTTGGCCAGGCCTTCCACCAGCTTGATTAGCCAGGGATGGTCTGCTAAAGCGTAATCCGGCTTGATGATTGCTCCCAGGTCTGCCAGCGTTATGCGTTTGCCGGCGGGAAGCGAGCGCAGGTGAGCGACGATGCGCCCGCGAAAATAGCGACTGGTGCTGGTAAAGGGTTTTGTTTCATAGGATGGTTTCTTCTCGGCCACTTTGCGGAGCTGGCGCAGGATTGCCCCGCCGGGAAACAGGCTGTACTGGCTCATTTCCTTGTACGCAAGACATTGTGTTTGCAGCGGGCAGCGCGCGCACTGTGGGTTGGCGCTGGCGCAGATTGTCGCGCCGAGGTCCATCAGCGCCTGGTTCCAGTCGTATGCCTCGTCAGGTGGTAGAACCTGTTCCGCGAAAGTGAACATCTGGTCTGCGCTGAGCAGGGGTTCTGGATGTTCCAGGCCAAGAAAGATGCGATGCAGGACGCGATAGATATTGGTGTCAACGGTTGCCACCTGTTGATGATAGGCGAAGCAGGCAATTGCACCTGCTGTGTAGCGGCCGATGCCTTTCAAACGCAGCAGCTCGTCAATCGAAGAGGGAATATGCCCGTTGTATTGGGCAATGACCTGGCGCGCGATGGATTGCAGGCGCACAGCCCGTGAGTTATAGCCCAGGGGCGCCCATACCGTGATTACCGCGGAGGTTGGCGCGGCTGCAAGATCGGCAAGGGTAGGAAAGGCAGCCAGAAATTGATGATACTTCGGCAGGACACGCTCTACCTGTGTCTGCTGGAGCATGATCTCTGAAACGAGAATAGCATAGGGGTCGCCGCTAGAGCGCCAGGGCAGGTCGCGCCGGTGCGCCGTATACCATTGCAGCAGATCGGTGTGTACCTGTGCTGCAAGTTCCGGCGCGGGCTGCGAAAAAATAGGCGAAGGAGTAGATCGCTTTCCCATGTAGATTCAGGACGACGAGCGCTGCGTCGCGATGCTTTCTTCCTCTGACTGCGCGCTGCTATTCGCCTGAGCCGATAACTGGCTGCGTTTCTTGAACATCAGTGAAAACAGGGTGTCTCCGCCTTCCTGCCAGCATTTCGCGTCGGGCGAGGGCAGGTTCTCGCATAGAACCCAGTCATCGGCATCTTTCAAGACGTGACCTTTGATGCACTTGGCATACATAATATGCTCATTTAGTTCGGGATCGTCTGGTTTAATCCCCGGCGAAGCAATCTTTGGGACAAAAAACTTACACCACGGCACGGTTATGTACCTTCCTTATGTTCCAAATAGTGTTCCCTGGGTGGGCGCAGGTTGCATAACTGCAATGTCTGTGGCCCGTTGCCCCGGTACGATTGTAATATAGCACATACGCCTATATTTAACTAGTAGGCGAATTGACGGCATGGCGACCGCAAGGGATCGCCACTACTATACACTAAAGAATTGACGGGCACCAGAGTATAGTAGTGGCGATCCCTTGCGGTCGCCATGTAGGGACTGAATGACGGAGAGAGGGCTAGATCGCCTGGCTGATCTCCAGTAGATTGCCGTCCGGGTCGCGAAAAAAGCAGCGGATCTCGCCACCCCAGTCGACAGGGGGCGTTAAGAAGATGGCGCCACGCGACTTGAGTGTCTCATAGGCTGTGTAGCAGTCCGGTACCCGAAGCGTCAGCTCATGACTGACGGTATCGGGATCCTCCGGCGGCGCAAACGTGACCGAGGGTTTGTCTCTGGTCGGGCCGCCGCCAGTCACCAGGAGCAGCCAGCTCCCTTGAAACTGGAGGACGCACGAAGTGCCTCCATACTCACGATAAATAGTAGCCCCTAACACGTCTCGATAGAAGTGTCGCGAGCGCTCAAGGTCGCTCACCACCAACAAGTGGGTAAGTACCACCCCCTCCGTGGGAAATTCAGCCTGTGTCATGCTTCAACTCTTTTACCCGGTCAATAGGCGCGGCGACGGATGGCCGCGCTCGTTACTTCGATGCTCATCCTCAAGACCCTCTTCTCAAGTGATCTATCGGGCTGTTTCATTTTAATTCTGGTATTGTATACTATGCTGGATGATGGCATGCAAGAGTGGGTATCTGGTGATTCCCCATAAGTCGTCGAGGCGAGATAAGTCGAATCTGGCGGAATTATAGGTAATCACCAGGGGGTGATGGGGGTGGATATGATGGCAAGATAAGGGATGAAGGACGAGGGCGACCGCAAGGGTCCCCACCCATCTACCCAACCGCCCCCGCCCTTACAATGACTAAATGTATCTTAAATTTGGGGGTACCAGGTGTTAGCTCAGGAATTATTTGTTGTTGATGGTGATGCGCTGTCATTTCGCGCGGTGCGTCCGCTGCTGGATGTCGCCCTGCGCCTGGAGCAGAATGATAATGACTTTAGCTGGCATGGCTGGAATAGACAACAAATCGACATCTTTCTGGCATCGCTTCCCTCGATGTGTACGCTGGTGATAGGGGTATGGGAGACTGTTTCTGGGCATGGGGAAGGGGAGATTGCGGAACATGAAAAATTGGCGCTGGGCTGTGTGTGCGAGGTGCGTTCTGGCGAGGTGCAATCTATATGCACATTTGAGTCGCTGGTGGACGCTGGCTTGAGGGCTATCGATCAACTGGAGCCGGGTATAGAGGATGCGCTGGAAATTATGCGAGCCGCCAGGGTAATGCTGTCTCCGGTGGCATATGCCCTGTTTATCGAGAAAACAGCGTGGGACGAGTGGCTCTTTGCTTCTGGGGAAGATGGAGGTGTGATTGCTAAAGGCGAAGAGCTGGCAGAGCTTGCGCGGCAGGGACGCTGCGTGCTGATGGGGAGTCAGGCAGCGCCGCATCATTGTTAAGATAAGAAGCCCCGGACATCCACAAGGGGTGTCCCTAATGAATATCAACGACCAGAATGGGTAGTGATCTGTCATGCTGCGCTCAGCATGACATGACCGACTTTGATTGATAATATTCAACATGTCGGCGTGCTCCTACCCACCGGTTGAAGATGAACGAAACAGTATTAACGTAGGAGCGACATGGAGCAAATAACCTCGCTTGTCTGGAATCCTATCTTACGGCAGTACCTGGTGAACGCGCCACATCGCATGCACCGGCGGGAGGGGACAAATTCTTGCCCGTTTTGCGAGGATATAACGCAGGGTAAAGTAAGCCCTGATACACAGGTCTGGTTACATGCAAATGATTTTCCGCCTTTGCAGCCGCCGGTGGGCGAAGCCTATGTAGTGGTGTATCATTGCGATCATCAGCGCTCGTTTGTGGAGTTGACTGTAGATGAGGTACACACGATCACACGTCTCTGGCAAAAGCTATAT
>DATGGW010000506.1:0-3513 GCA_035308345.1 Ktedonobacteraceae bacterium
ATGACTGGTTATAGGGATATTGTGTGACCGGATATTGCCACACCTGAGCCCCTATTGTCTGTGGATTTCTTAACGCCATCACGCCGCCAACAACTATGGCAATCGCGCTGAGCAGGTACACCCACCAACCAAACCCCAGACCGACGCCAGGGCCTGTCAAATCCAGGCCATCGATGCTACTATGGTTGGCAGCCAGAATCAACTCGGCCAGAAGACCCACAGCGCCCGCGCCAATCAGAGTGAAAATACCATAGCGAATCTGCTTGTCTACGGGCATATTTGTTAAACCAAAGGCATTGTGCCTGTAGATGAGCGCAAGAGGTATGGCAATCGCAACCAGCGAAGCCAGCAGCTCAAAAAAGAGCCACCCGCCGATGGTCGAACCGCTCAAACTTCCATATCCAGACAGAGACACGTAAGGTAAGAAGAAAGCGATAAATGCAACAATACCACCAATTCCTGCAATCACATAGCCGCGATTTTTTTGTTCTTTCAGTGTATCCATGATAAATCTAACCTTTCCGCTCAACATCGCCAGAGATGATTACATTCACCATATTAACATGCATGTCCAGAAATATTCAAGCCAATGAATAAGTTTCTCCAAAAAGCAGAAGAGCCTGGAAACTCATTAATCCAGGCTCTCTGTGTTTGATTCTGCACAACTCCCGTATCCCGTTCAACCGAGATTTATTACATATAGAAAGGGCATGAGTTGTATATATGCCCGCTGTAATGATCCTCTGGATACCGCTTCCAACCTGCGACGTAAGTCATCGTAAAGACCGGCTACTTTGTGCAAACAAAAGATAGCAACGGCAAAGCAAGGTAGTGGTCAGTCGGCCCAGAGGCTCGGCTTGCCCGCCTGCACGGGCGCACCTAGTCGATTTGAAATACCATCCCTAAGAGGCGTATTGGTTTCTTCATTGGTAGCATAGTTACTCCTTTCGGATGACCAATGCGAGTCCTCTCGCCTATTGCCAGGGTCTCTTTCTTTCCCTGGAGCGTCCCTTCTTGAGACACGGTTAGTATACCATTTTGTGTCATGAAAGTCAAGGCAAACGCGCGTTCCAAGATGTGTTGCGATCCTGGCTCGCGCCCCTCCCCGGGCTGGCTCAGTGCTGGCAATCGAGACGACCAGAGCGATAAAATCTGGCCCACCCGCTTGCCCCGATGTGATGATATCGAGGCAAGCGATATAACTCATATAAAGAGAAATCAGGTACCTACCCTAAGCAATATAGGGGCATTACCTGATTACCATAGACTTGCAAGCGCTCTTATATTATGGGATAGAATAGATTGTTGGTCTGAAAATCACTTGCGCAATAGCAGCGATCTTATTTCGAAGCTCAAAGGTGTCTATTGCATAGGTAACAAAGAGACGACCACAGGCACTGAAAGTGTGAGAGGAAGTAATACAATGAATAGCAAGCATCTTCGTATTCTAGGTATCATACTGACTGTAGTGGCCCTCGGCAGTATATTGTTAGCGGCCTGCGTAAGACCTGGCACTCCCGAAGCTAATAGTGGTGGCAGTACCCCTACAGCCGGCGGCGGCGGATCGAGCTGCGCCTCCGGAACAGCGCACATGTCATCGAACAACTTTGTACAGAATTGTGTCAATGTCACCAAAGGCTCAAAATTGACGCTGATTGATGACGTGCAGGTGCTGCATATACTCGGCAACGGTATGTGGAATAGCAGCGGCAACGCGGTTCCTGCAAAAGAGCCGGGCGCTCCAACCGTCAGCAATTTGCAGGTCAGCGGCGGCACTGTCACTATCGGGCCATTTACTACGGCGGGGACATTCCATATCTATTGCAGCGTCCATGTTGGCATGAACCTGATCGTGAATGTCAAGTAACAGGGGCATAAAACCAGGGCGACCGCCAGGGTCGCCCCTACTATACACGAAAGGACGGAAATGCGCTGTCAACGGGTATGGTAGGGGTGCTACGCGAGGCTATATTGCGGTCGCCCTGGTACTAAAACGATTGTCAGAAATACCATAAATTCGTCATATCTGACACATAACCTGGCTCATGGCCACTCTTGGGGCTTTCTGCCCGCTTATTTATGGTTTTGTCGGGGGCATAACATTGTTCCCACAGACAATTATCGCGCATTCCCTCGCGGAATTTCAACATTTACACTCAAGGAGCGGGTTGAATCGCACGGCCAGTCCCATACGGCTTATCTCCGCGATCTGCTGGCCGAGGAGAGCCGCGATGCCTGCGATCGAGGACATGATGGCCCACGATCGCGACGCGCGAGCCGGTCAGCTATACGGCCGAGGATCTCCGGCCGTTCCGCAGTGATGGTCGCCGGTGACCTACGTCGTCGACTGCTCGATCATGATCCGGTTGCTGGCTTTCACAGCCGCCGGACGCGCAGCACGCCGGTCAGCATCGGGAGGGTGAACTCGCCGCGGGCGGTCTCCGGTCTGCTCGCGAGAAAAGCGCGGATCCGTGCGAGCGTGACCTCTTGTTCCTGTTCTGGCATGACCAGCAATCCCGCGCGCGTCGCGATTGTCGCGACGAGGGAGTCAGCGGTGCGGCGCTGCTCATGTGGGAACTCGGCCTGCTCCAGCGAGCCGAACTGGGCGACCAGGCCAATGTTTTGGAGGTGCGCGTCTGCCGTCTCGGCGCGCCAGCTGCTGAGCGTGTCACGCGGGCCAATGGCCGCGCTCCCGCTGACCCGCTCGAGTCCGGCAACCCAGTCGACCCGGTTGTCGATGACATTCCACAGGCCAGCCAGGATGCCGCCGGGTACGAGGACCCTGGCTATCTCGGGTCCCGCAACGTCCATGTCAAACCAGTGCAGAGCGTTGCCGGCCAGCACGGCATCGACGGACGCGTCCGGCAGCGGTATCGCCTCGGCACTACCCAGCAGGGCACGGACAGCCGACAGCGCGCGGCGCAGCTCGGCCAGCATCGCCGGGTCGGGCTCGACCGCGATGACTTCGGCGCCCAGCGCGACCAGCGTGGCGGTTAGCTTGCCGGTTCCGGCGCCGAGGTCGAGCACTCGCGGGCCGGGCGCGGGCTTGAGCGCCCAGCGCACCGCGGCCTGCGCGTAGTCCGGGCGGTGCTCGGCGTATGCGGCCGCCGCTGCGCCGAACGATGAGCCGTGAATTAGCCGTTCGTTCTGTTCCATGCGGTTATCCTATCTGTGCTGCGAGTACCTCTGCCGCTGCAACACCGGCTGCGGGTCGGCTCTGGCGGGCGCTACGCTCCTGAATGAACACTGGCTGTGATGTGCGCAGAGCAAGCCTCCTGAACAAGATAGCGCTGGTATACCAGACAGATTGTCGTTTTTCCTGCGCCACTGAGGACAGTTATGAAACACCACGAGATCCATAACTTCTCCTGGACTCCATTTTGACACACTAACTCTACCGCGAAAAGTTGAGCACAAAAGTAAGACGATTTCCTGCAAGACATCTTGTGAAACGCTGATTTCTGGGCGGATAATTGCGTCAATATGATATCTTGCCCTTCGTAGCATGAATGT
>DATGGW010000507.1:0-11403 GCA_035308345.1 Ktedonobacteraceae bacterium
AAGAACAACATGGGGCGAGATATCCTGGTTGATGGTTATAATGTGATCAAACGCGATGCATCGTTTCAAAGCGTGAGGAAGAAGAGCTTCGAGGCTGCTCGTCATGCCCTGATTACACAACTGGTCAATCGCTATCGCCACACACCCTATCGGGTAACCATCGTCTTCGATGGCGATGCTCCCGGTGAGCAAGTTGCGCATGAACAACGTGTACGCATTATATTTTCGCGCGCCGGGGAGACCGCCGATGCTGTCATTGCGCGCCTGGCAGCACAGGCGCGAGCTGAAGGTCGCGATGTAGAATTGTTCAGCGATGATCTGGAAGTCCAGCACGCGGTCAGGAAAGTGGGTGGAAGCGCGCAGACTACGAGCCAGCTTACCAGTCAACTAAATGCTCCTCCGGCACATCTCAAACGCCTCGCACGACATCGCCAGTTTGTGCGCCAGAAATATGGACTTGACCCAATGAGCGGCAAGGATGGTGATTAACGTTACTTCTGGGCAATAGAAGGATATTCTGCGCGTTCGCCGTCGCTGCTATCAGAGCCGGGCGCACGAGTAGATTTTTTTGTTGACAAAGAGCCTGGTGTGGGCGACGTTCTGCCAAAGCGGGCGCGAATGACCCAGGTAAATCCCTCAATGAAAATCTTGCGCGACATTTTCGATTTGCCCACGCGCCGATCCAGGAAAATGATGGGGGTTTCGACAATTTTGTAACCATGCTTGTAGACACGATAGGCCAGTTCCACCTGGAAAGCGTACCCCTGCGATTCAACCGTGTCGAGATCGATACTTTCCAGCACGCTGCGCTTGTAGCAACGATAGCCTGCTGTGCAATCATGCACAGGAATGCCAAGCATGAAACGGGCGAAGACATTGCCGCCGCCGCTGATAAAGCGCCTCAGGAGTGACCAGTTGGGAGTGCCACCGCCCTGGATATAGCGCGAGCCGATAACAAGATCAGCGTGCTCGATCTCTCTCAGAAAATCCGGGAGATAGCGCGGATCGTGCGAAAAATCGGCATCCATCTCAAAGGCCGCATCATACTGGCACTCAATAGCATATTTGAACCCTGCGATGTAGGCGGTGCCAAGACCCAGCTTTCCCGCGCGATGCAGGACATTTACCTGGGCGTTCTGTGCGTGAATCTCGTCGGCGAGTTTGCCTGTCCCATCCGGCGAGTTGTCATCAACGATCAATATATCCGAAGCAGACGCATACGTCCCTATCTGCTGGAGCAGCGGGCGCAAATTGTCGTATTCGTTATACGTCGGAATAATGATAAGCGTTTTCATTGGAGTGTATCTCCTGAATTTGATAGTGCAGCCGCCGCTTGTAAATCTGGCAAGCTTTCTGGTGCGACTAAACTCCTGGCATCTTCCGTCTGTGGTTCTCGCCCGGTGCCTTGTTGTATAAAAATGGCCGTATGCTGGGTAGCCCTATAGATCAACAGGGCCATGGAGCCGAGGGCAATGCCAAACCATAGAGTACACAGGCGAATGAGCAAAGTTGCCGCTCCTGCAATTGCTGCTGATGATGTCAGGAGCAACCGGGTCAGCCCTAACATGCTGCCATCTGCCGTACCCAGCCCGCCAGGTAGACCTGATACTGAACCGACCAATGATGACACGGCCATGATAAACATGGATTTGATAAAGAGATCCAATCCGAATCCCAACCCAAGTCCGGCAAATACAAAATACAATGCGCCACACTCTCCCGACCACGAGATGATGCCAATTGTTATGGCAAGCAGTAATGGACGCCATTGCAATAATGTATAGGAACTTTCGTAAAAGGCGCGCAACCAACGCGCGGCGCGTGAAACCAGCGGCAGATGTTCGCCGAAGGCGAGCAGGGCCAGCGAGAGGCGCCTATTCTGGATCACCAGAATACCGATCACCACGCAGGACAGCAGCGCAAGTAAGAGCTCCCAGCCATAACGATAGAGCGCCAGGCCCATCGATGCGAGAGCGATCATAGCGATTCCATCGGTCAGGCGCTCAGCCATAATAATAGGCGAAGTGCGGCTAACCGCCTCTCCTGTTGAACGCTTCAGCAGATAGGATTTCAATAATTCTCCTACCTTACCAGGAGTAATCGCCATAGAAAGCCCGGAAATGAAGATCAACAGGCTTTTTCGCCATGCGATAGTGATTTTAAGACGTTTAAGGTAGTATTGCCATTTCAAAAAGCGACAGAAGTAGTTAAATAGCGTCAACCCTACTATTATGGGCAAAAACACCCAGCGGAAGTTTGCTATCGCGGTAATTAGATGGGGTAAATCACCATAAAGGGCGATAGCAGTCATCACGATAAGGGCAAATGCCAGTGAAAATACTATGCCTGTGCGCAGTTTTTTACGAGTAAACAACGACGCCTGTTCCTTATTGAGGCAATACATAAAGTACTATAATTATAAGCGCTGTACACAACACAACGGTTACGAGCAAATGCCGGTCACGCAATAGTACTTCTTCAGGACTGCCACCCTCCATGCGCATATGCACGAGATACAGGTAGCGGAACATGCCATAAAGCACAAACGGGATGGTAATCATCAAACGATGATCGCCGGTCGAACTCTGAAATGTGTAGAGACTGTAGGCCATTAGAGTAGCTGCGGTCACGATGGTAATCAGTTGATCGAGCAGGGGCAAACTGTATTCTTTCAGTATCTGCCGGTGACTGCTGGCCTGCCCTTGCAACAGCATCAGTTCATTCCTGCGTTTGTTCAAGGCGATAAACAGTGAGAGCAAGATGGTAACCAGGTATAGCCAGGGTGAGATCACTACCGGAAGCACAACCGTTCCCGCCAGGATACGCAAGACAAAACCGCTGGCGATGATAAAGACATCAAGCAGCACGACATGCTTGAGACGCAGGCTATAAAGCGCCATCAGGAGAAGATAAGTCGCCACTGTCAATGCGAAGAGGACATTCGCGCCTCCATAGCCTGCAAAGATGTCGCGTTGTCCCTGGATAGGAATGAAAAAGATGAGGGCGGTCAGGACTGCGGTTGCCAGCACGAGTATAAACATGGCGCTGACGGCCCATGAGATGGGCAACGCGCCACTTGCGAGCGGGCGTTTCGATTTTGCCGGGTGCTTGCGGTCGTTTTCCAGGTCAAGCAGATCATTGAACAGGTAGACACTGCTGGAGGCCAGGCAGTAGGTGATGAAAGCAACTACCGCGCGCTCAAATACGGGGAGTGAGAACAAGCGCTGGGCGAAGAGAATGCCAACAAAAAGAGCCAGATTTTTCACCCACTGACGAGGGCGCATGGCCCGAAATAAGGCCAGTATGCGTCCGCCTAATGGCAAAAACACGGAAATACTGGTATTTGTGGAATGCGCTACTTGCTGTAATGGTTGTTTCTCTTGCGTTAAGATCGTTTTTTCCAAGAATACGGGGTCCCTTCGACACCAGAGCAAAAAAAAGAACAGGCTGCCTCTCACATAGAGACGAACAGCCATGAAAATGGGTAACAACAGCCAGGAGGCAGTACCTTTACAGTCGGTGAGACTAATAAATGCGCCGTTTCAGATCGGCGATGCGATGCAGGGTGATGCGGTGTTTGTCAGTGCTGATAAAATCCTTCTCGGTGAAATATCCCATCACCTTATTGACGCTTTCGCGCGACGCGCCAACCATCGAGGCCAACTCCTGCTGGGTCAATCGCACATCAATACGCACGCCATCCTCGGACTTGATGCCGTGCGCATCGGCCAGTTCCAGCAATTTCTTGGCAACGCGGCCATACACATCCAGGAAAATCAAATCTTCGACCATCTGGTCGGTGTTACGCAGGCGCCTGGTGAGAGCCTCCAGCACCTGGATAGCAATCTTGGGATTTCTCATAATGGCGTTATGGAAGTCGCTGCGCTGTAAGGTATAACACTCGACCTTTTCCAGCGCGATAGCATCCGCTGAACGAGGTAGGCCATCGAGCAGCGCAAATTCGCCAAAGTGCTCACCTTTTCCAAGCACAGCAAGCGAGATTTCCTGCCCATCAGGGCTGATAATGCAAATTTTGACCTTGCCTTCTTTAATCATATAGAGTACCTGGCCCGGATCGTCCCGGTGGAAAATCACCTCACCGGAGCGAAACGCGCGTCTTTTGGCGGCAGACACCAGCTCATGAATATCCTCATCGGCCAGGTCTGCGAAAAGCGAGACCTTCTTCAGGTAAGAAATTTCTTTCTCTGCTTCCATTCGTTTCATTCCCCTTAAGCATTTTACAGGCGGCAATAGGTCCGCTTCTGGATAACTTATACTAATGCATTTTTAGCTATCATGCAAGAGTCAAAAAGCAGGGCGACCGCGAGGATCGCCCTGTAAGTGTCAAGTAAAGCAGGAGATTGGGGAAAATGTCACTCCAGCGCGACCAGATCTGCTGCCAGCTTTGCAGCGTTGAAGCTGCCCCAACCGGTTGCCATATCGTAGCCCTGAGTGACCGGATAGGCGCCACCATTGATGCCTAGCTCGTCGTTGTTAGAAGGCAGGCTGGAATCGCTGGGCGGCGTGATATCGTGGAAATCACTACTATAATGCGACCCGCTGCCGACCTTGTAAATGCTTGGGTTGATGAAGCCAACCGGCTTCTTGCCGTCTTTAGCAGCCATTTGGTTGGCAAGCGCAATCATGGATGCCCACATGGGAGCCGCCGCAGAGGTGCCGCCAACTACTATCCAGCCACCGCTCGTTCCACCACCCAGGATACCACCGCTGCCGGAGCAAGAGGAACCAGCTATACAGTAGACGTTATAGCCGGTGGCGGGGTCGGCATCCAGCGAGACATCCGGCGTTTCACGCATGCCGTTGGAGTACGAGTTCTGCACGCCCGGCCCGGTCTGCCATGACGGCTGCTTCCAGAACTGGCTGAGTCCACCGCCGCCCGCGCCACCCAGGAAACCACCGTTCCAGACCGTCTCGGACGCATAGCTATTGTCGCTGTTGAGCGTCAGATTCGTACCGCCAACGCCCGTCACATAGGGTTGAGCGGCGGGATCATCGGCGTTAAGAGCGGTATTGAAGCTGCCGCCTGACAATCCCTGGAAGCAGGTCGCGCTACCGCTGTCGCCTGCCGCCACCAGAATGGTCTGGCCCTGCGCGGCTGCCTGCTGGAAGAGCTGGTTCTCCTGGTTGACTTCCTGCTGGCCCATGTTCTGCTCGCAATCGCCCCAGCTCACGCTGATAACCGGCGTGCGGTCCTGGACAATACGAGCAAATTCATCGTTGTAGCCCTGCGTGGTATTTGGAGCTTCATAGACGATTACTTTTGCCAGGTTGGGGTCCATGCCCACCAGCGTCTCGATGTCCAGTTCGACCTCGATGGCGCCCGCGCCCGGCTGTCCATTAAAGCCATCAAGAGCTACATTTTGCAGTGCGACGTTGCCGCCGCCGAAGCACTGCGTATAGGCCTGGATGTCGCTCTGGGCGTAGCCATCCAGCTCAAAGACGCCGACGGTCTGACCCTCGCCATGCAGGCCCGCGTTGTGCAGACCATCATAGTTATAGGCCGTAGAAAACTGGCTCGGAATATAGGCCGTCGAACTGCCTCCAAAGATGCCACCACCGCCTCCACCTCCACTCGTGCCAGCAGCAGGACAATTTGCCCCCGCGTTGGGGTTCAACCTGGGGGCATTTCGTGAGGAGATAGGTGGATGATAAAACTGGTTCGCGTTATCCAGGCCACTGATCGAGACGATACCCTGCGCCAGGTACGCCGGAAGAGTCGGCTGCGTGGCATTGGAATAGAATGCGCGCCCATCCGGCGCCAGGTAATCGTTGATCTTTACACCAAAGACTCGTTCCGCCAGCGACTCATGCCCACTGAAATCGATCAGGGTAGAGTAGGTATGCGTCACGGTAAACCCCTGCCCGGTTAAATAGCTGATGACCGCTTGCTGCTGGGCGGGCGTCGGGCCAAACTGCCGGGCAAACTGGTCGGGCGTCAAATACTGGTGATAGTCGGGCGACGAGGTGTCATACAGGCCCTGGAGCAACGCGCTCAACTGATCCTGGTTGCGTAACGCCAGGCCAACGCTCATTTGCAAGGTGCGATCCGAGGTGTCGCTTCCCTGCAAATGGCTCATTTTCAATAACGGGGGAAGACCGCCGATATCCATCGGCTGCATTTGCGCCTCTGCATGCGCGGCATGGAAGAAACGGGTGGGGATGAGAAATCCACCCACTACTAAAATAACTAAGAGTCCTACAATTACGCCTACTTTTCTGCGCACGATGACCTCCTTCTAAGACAGACATTTCCGTCTGCCTGAAAGAACGCCACAGCGCAGGTAAATCGTAGATTTCAGGGTGAAAAATTTCTCGCCCAAAGTGCTCTACTGGCAGCAGGGAAGAGAAAGATGATAAGCTTATTTATGCCAGCATCTCCGCCTCGCTGAGCGGTCCCAGCGCCGTCAACACCTGCTTATCGCGTAGAGGGAAGCGGCGCAGGGCGCGCATCACATCCCCGGTCGTCACTTTTTCGACGCGCTCGACCTCTTCATCAACGCTGATCAGGCGGCCCTCAATGACCCAATCGCTGGCAAGAGAACGCATACGGGCGAAGGTAGATTCGCTGCTGAGCACCATGCTGCTGATCGTTTTATCCTTGGCGCGGCGCAGTTCGTCTTCGTAGATGCCGTCATTCAGCAGGCTATCCAACTCCACGCGCAGCATCTTGAGCACTTGCGGAGCCTGCTCAGGCGTAGAGTTGGCTTCCATGATCAGCATACCGGTTCCATCCATCATCCAGAGAGACGCGCTGGCAGATTCGGCAAGACCTTTTTGATAGATGTTCCAGTAGAGACGCGAGCCGTCACCATCGCCCAGGATGCTTGCACCCAGATCAGCAGCGTAGCGATCAGGGTCTTTTTCATCGACCGCCGGCATCGAGAGAAGCATGATCTGCTGTTTCAGATTCTTATCCACGATGATTTCATTATGCGAGCGCGCTGGCTCGTAAGGCTCTACATGCCGCCCGGCATCACCTTTGCGCCAGCCAGCGCTCTGCTTTTCCGCGAGTTGGACGAGACGATCCCAGTCAAAATTACCCGCGACAGACAGAATCAGATTGTTCGCGGCATAGCGGCGATTCCAGTAGTCGCGCATCTGCTCAATGCGCATATTGCGGATGCTCTCAGGGGAGCCAAGCACATCATGCCCTAATGGATGATCCCCAAAATAGGCTTGCATCATGCGCCGCACCGCCCGGTTATAGGGCTGATCTTCGGAACGCGCAATCTCGTTAACGATGACTTCTTTCTCTGTCGTGAAGTCGCTCTCGGCGAGGCGTGGATACATCATATCGCTCAGCAGTTCAAGCGCACGCTCCAGGTATTCGCCAAGCACGCGCGCGAAATACACCGTGGATTCGTGCGAGGTACCGGCATTGATCTCTGCGCCGATTTTGTTAAACTCTAGCGTGATATCCTGCCAGTCGAGCGTGCGCGTTCCTTTGAAAACCATGTGCTCTAGAAAATGCGAGACGCCTGCGATTGACTGGTCCGGCTCGTCGCGCGAACCGGTGCAGACATAATAAGAAAGCGCGACCGACTCGAAGTCCGGCATCGGCTGGCCAAGTATTTGCAGTCCGTTGGGAAGACGATGTGTATGAAAAACCATACCATTTGTTTCTGACATGGGGTTCTCCTCTAGCGTGCGAGCGCATATTGTTTCACACTAGCATGATAGCCCTCGGAAATACGCATTGTCAAATGCTTACAATGCCCCCAAAAGGCCGCTTGCTACAGTTGAATTAAATGAGAAGGCTATGATATGCTACAGTGTGTGGGAAATCGACAACCCCTTAACTGTATGTATGTTTATTCAACCTTGCCTGTTAGCATGTCCTGTCTGAGGGCGCAATAAATTGGGCCCCTACGAGGTGAAAGCGCATGTCTACCGCCATTTGGGGAGAGTCAGAAACGCAATCTGATGAAAGCTATCCTCTCTCGCTGCTGAAAAGCCTCCTGCAACAGATGATGGAGCAGTTTATGGCTCAGGGAGCCTGTCTCGCGCTCTACGATGAGAATATTCGCCAGATGGTTATTCGCCTGCACATTCGCGCAAAGAGCAGTGGCCCTGCGCTAGCGCATACAGATATAGAAAATATCGAGACGATACCGTTCAACCATCGTAAATCGCCCGGCGTCGTCATCCCATCAACTTCCGCCACAGGCCGTATGCGTCGTCTCTCGCGGCCATTGCCTTCCCTGGAGCCGACTGCGACATCTCAAACGGCTCTCTTTCCCCTGGGCGAAGCCTACACTACCAGGCAAGACTTGATAGGAGCAGCCTGGCGCAAAAACGATCTCATCATTTTGAGCAAGGACGAATATGCTGCTATGTATGCTCCAGGCGGGGTTGCTGGCCCACCGGACGAGGGAAACCCGGCCTGTTTCTTTGCCATACCTATCCCGGAACCACTTATTTTTTCCGACCTTCCCCCCAGGCGGCGCCAGCCGCAAATGCTGGGCGTGATCGTACTTTACCAGACCCATCCTGCAACGGGTTTCCACCAGAAGCAAAGTCATGATGCATGGCAGTGGGCCGAACGCTTCGGACTCTATATCCAGAATGATCGCCTGCGTCGTTTAAACCTGCGCACTAACGATCATATGAAACGTTTGCAGCAGATCAGCACGGCGTTTCCATCGGATGTCATTCTCTCAAAGCTGGTCGAAAACGTCTATCAATTTGTGCTGGCAGTTGCGCCAATTTCCTCCATGCTGCTTACTCTCTATGATCGAGATACTACAAAGATATATGATGTGTTCGCCATCGATCATGGTAGACGGATTGAGGGACTCTATGAACGTCCGGTGATCGCGGAGAAAGCAGCGCGCCCGGTATGGTGGGAAGTCACACAGGAGCAGCAATGCAGCGTGCTGTTATCTCCGACGCAAGATGAGCCAGAGCATGTCAGGCAGTTTGAAGAGCTATTAAAGGGCGCCTGGGGAGACCAGAGCAGCCAGGAAAGCTTCCTGCTGCTCCCAATGAAAATGTTTACGCGCGTAGTCGGTTCGCTTTCCCTTGCCAGTATGCGTCCAGATGCCTTCATCCCCGAAGACATTGTCGTGCTGGAAACGATGGTGCAACTGATTACGGTCAGCATTGAAAATGCCAAGCTCTATGACCGCTCTCGCCAGTCGGTCAAGAAGGCCAGGCAGCGTGAAGAATCCCTGGCCGCTATGAACAGCGCCCTGCAGGCCATTAGCAGCGTCCTGAATCTGGCGGAATTGCTGCATAAATTCGTAGAAACAGCGGCCAAGCTTGTGCATGCCGAGCTATGCACTTACTTTGAACTCACCAAAGATAATGAAGAACTTGTCGTCCTGGCCACCTACGACGGCACAGGCAAATCGGTTGACGCGGCCCAGGCAGGCAGTCGCAAGCAGCATGATGATCTCATCAAGAGGATCCGGCTGCCATTCAAAGCCTCCCTGCTGGGGAAGTTAGAAGAATCCGGCCCGTTCTTCTACCTGGATGAAGCCATGATCGAAGAATTGGCGGAGATCAGCCCCGAAGGAGGAGCCATTTTCCTGCGTGAGACGTACAGCTACAAGATGCTGATGATTCCTGTGCGCTACCAGTCGGAACTTGTTGGCATCCTGGCAGTCAACACGCCCCGGCAGGATCGCATCTTCCGGCCTGAGGAGGTCAGCACGCTGCTGGCAATCTCCAGTCAGGCGGCCAGCGCTATCCGCAACGCCCAGTTGTTTGAACAGATACGCGAAGCCAACGCGGAATTGCAGCGCATGGACAGGTTGAAGGATGAGTTTATCGTGACCGCTTCGCACGAACTGCGCACGCCGCTCAGCGCGGTCAGCGGCTATGCCTCGATGCTCAAACGTCAGAGTTCGCGCATGACGCCCCAGCAGGCGCTGCGCTACGGCACAAAAATCGCGGAAGCCGCGCAACAACTCACAGCTCTGATCGGGAACATGACGGAAGCTGCCAGGATGGGCGCTATCGGGAACAAGCTGGAATTGCAAATGAGCCCGGTGCAGGTAGTCGAGGCCGCGCAGATCGCCATCAGCATGCAGGGAACCGGCAACGAGCAGACGATGACGGTGGAGATCGAGCCTGATCTATGGGCCAATTGCGATGCCATGTACCTGCGCCAGACGTTGACCAATCTGCTGGATAATGCCATTAAGTATTCGCCGCCCGGTGGACAAATTGTGATTTCCGCGATTGGAACCACTCTTTCGCAGCTTCCCGAAGCGCAGGTAGATTACAGCAAGCTCGTCAACGGCGATGATCCGCCCGTTGCGCTTGTGCGCGTGCGTGACGAAGGCGAAGGCATTCCACTGGAGGACCAGGAGAAAATCTTTGAGAAGTTTGTGCGCGCTCAACGGTCGTTGACTACCACCATACGCGGGTCGGGCCTGGGTCTCTACATCTGCCGCCGCTACATCGAGGCGATGGGCGGCAAACTCTGGCTGGAGATGAGTATTCCTGGCGAAGGGTCGGTCTTCAGCTTCTATTTACCACGTATAGAAGCGCCTGTCGAAACGAGGAAACTGCATGAGCCACAACTCCAGAAGACGTAAAATACTGGTTGTCGATGACGACCCCATTATTCGCGATATGATGGTTGATATGCTCGAATGCGAGGGGTTTTCTCTGCGCGTGGCGCGAAACGGCCAGGAAGCCTTGAAAATGCTGCGCGGTGACGAAAGCTACCTGGTCTTCCTCGATGTGATGATGCCTGTAATGAGCGGGAAAGAGGTCTGCGAGCAGCTTGAAGCCGAGCCTGGCGCCCGCGAACGCCATACGATCTTCTTGATGTCGGCGCTGGATAAACTGGAAGAGGTCACTTCCTGCAAGGTGGATGGCATTATCACCAAGCCATTTGTCGTGGATGATGTGTTGCTGGCGTTGGAAACGCATGCAGGGTAATGGTGCCAAGGGACGGAATCGAACCGACGACACCAGCATTTTCAGTGCTGTGCTCTACCAACTGAGCTACCTTGGCAGGTCTGTTTGTGCTGGGCTATACATTAGCATGATTTTTTAACAGCGTCAATAGCCATTTTTTCCCTCAAGTCGCTTCATGGCGACCGCAAGGGATCGCCACTACTATACCACGGCTTCGCAAGCATTGTTACTAACGTTTCGCACAACAGGGAGGGTACGAGGGCGACCGCAAGGGTCTCCACCCCGCGTCCTCCCTTCTCCCGCCCTTACAACGACTACAATGGAGTCCGTCTACAGGCGTTCATTGTAAGGGCGCGGGTGATTGTGTAGGGTGTGGCGGGGACCCTTGCGGTCGCCCTGGGCCGTACCACACCTAGCGCGCCTCTTTTATTCTCGCAGCGTTCCGCCGACTGCTTCGCCAACGCGCCGGATGATGCGGTTGCGCAGTGCGACCACCTGCGCTTCTTTCAA
>DATGGW010000508.1:0-27023 GCA_035308345.1 Ktedonobacteraceae bacterium
AGGGGCAGGTTGCCGGGACCCACCGGCACGGGACAGAGTACCAGTACTGCCACCTCCGCCAGGCGAGCGCGCACCTTTTCCAGCACGGCCGGGGATATGGGCGAGTACGGCTGCTCGGTAATCACCTCACGCGCGAGGCGCAGGGCTAGAGTGTGATCGCTGTCTCCGATATTTAAAGCTCCAATGCTAAATGGAATATGCGCGTCTGCCAGCGCGCGCATCAACAGCTCACCTGAGCCACCGCCCGCCATAACATGCACACGCGGCGGCGTTTCTTCCAGGTCATCAGCCGCCGCAACGTCGTTTCCGGGCGGCAATACGCTGATATGCTCCGCGCCGCGCAGGATGCCAACCTGCACTTTGACCCCGTAGACTCGCTGTAACAGGTGTGGCTCCAGCACTTCGGCAGGCGTGGCATCGGCCACAATGCCGCGTTGAAAGAGCACCAGGCGCGGGAAATAGCGCGCCGCCAGGTTCAGATCATGCATGGCAGCAATCACCGTCACGCCTGTCTCGCGATTCAACTGCTGCACCAGTTCCAACAGCTCTATCTGGTATTTGATATCCAGGTGGGAAGTTGGCTCGTCGAGCAGCAGTAACGTGGGCTGCTGCGCCAGCGCCATTGCCACTATGACACGCTGCTGTTCACCACCGCTCAGTTCGTTGAAGATACGCCGCGCAAGCCCTCCGATATCAGCAGCCTGGAGAGCGCCGCCCACGATACGCTGATCCTCTCTGGTGTTTGAGCCGAGCAGATGCTGGTAAGGAGTGCGACCCAGGCTCACCAGTTCTTCAACGCTAAAGGCGAAAGGGACGTGCATTTCCTGGGGAACGACGGCCACGCGGCGCGCTAATTCACGCCTGCCCCATGCGCGCGCATCTCTTCCATCCAGCACCACCGCTCCCTCTTGCGGGCGCAGCGCTCCACTTACCAGGCGCAGCAGGGTGGTCTTGCCGGAACCGTTTGGCCCTAGCAAACCAACCATCTCGCCCGCGCGCACCTGGAAATGCACATCATACAACAGTGGCTGGCGATCATAGCCAAAGGTGACACCCCGCAATTCCAGCAGAGGATCGCTATTATTGTCTACCATCGGTATGCTCGCTTACTATTTCTGAGCAGGAACAGGAAGAATGGCGCGCCAACCAGCGCCGTGAAGACACCTACGGGCAAAATAGTCGGCGCGAGCACCACGCGAGCCAGCAGATCCGCCAGTATTAGAAAAATCGCTCCAGCCAGCGCCGACGCCGGAATCAACAAACGATGACGCGGGCCAAGCAGCAGGCGCATGGCATGTGGCACGACCAGCCCGACAAAGCCGATCAGACCACTGATGGAGACAGCCGCAGCCGTCAACAGCGAACCAACCACAATCACCAGCAGTTTGTAGCGTTCGACATGCAGTCCCAGGTGGGCCGCGCCTTCTTCGCCCAGTCCGAAGGCATCCAGCACGCCTGAGAGCAGCCATGCCAGCACAAATCCCACAAGTACCAGCAGTCCCACGATCACTACAGGCGACCACGTCGTGACCGAAACGCCTCCTGCAAGCCAGCTAAAAAGGCTCTCAAGGGTAAATTGCGCATGCGGACTCAAAGTTAAGATCAGCGTTTGCACGGCAACCAGCACGGCATTGATTACCACGCCCGCCAGCAAAAGCGTGACAACCGGTGTCTGGCCGCCGACACGCGCAATAGCATACACGAACAGCACCGATAGCATCGCGCCGACGAACGCCAGGACGGGGGTAAGCGGAAAGTACACGCCGTAAATAGTGTCGAATGGCAGGACAAAAGCGATAGCCGCGCCCAGCGCTGCGCCGGATGAAGTGCCAATGAGGTAGGGATCGGCCAGCGGATTGCGCAGCATGCCCTGAAAAAGCACTCCCGCAATGGAGAGGGCCGCGCCGACCAGCCCCGCGCCGACGACATCAGGCATACGCTCTTGCAACACGATCACTTCCGCGCTTGGATCCCACTGTCGAGCAAAATGAAAAATACCCGTGCTATTGAGCAGGATACGCGCAATCACGCCGGTGGATATAGAGACCGTGCCAAAACTGACGGCCAGGAAAATGACCATCACCAGCACGACCGCCAGCATGCCCAGCGCGAAAGGCGCAGGTAAGCGGCGCATATTGTCGCGCCATGACTGTATGGGTGCGTTGCGAGTTGCCAGTCTCATGAGGCAGTATATTCTTATCAGAAAGAGCGTGTCAACTGACCTTCTGTACAGTTGACAAGAATCGTAGTGAGGATGATACTACACAATGTGAAGTTCAATGCAGAGAAGCCAGTATAACGCCATTCCGATGATGAAATAATTAAAGGATTATCCGCTAAATGACCATAGAAAAAGATTTCTTCCGCCAGGTGATGGGCCAGTTCGCGACTGGCGTTACGGTCGTTACCACCGCGACCAGCGAAGGATTGTCAGGATTGACCGTCAACTCGTTTGCTTCTGTCTCACTCGAACCACCACTGGTGCTGATCTGTATAGATTTGCACAGCCAGACGCTTCCATTTCTACGCGCGAGTGGTTATTTCGCCGTCAACTTTCTAACCAACGAGCAAGAGAACCTCTCGCGTTGTTTCGCTATTACTTCTGTCGAACGCCACCAGCATTTCTGCCACGCGCCATACCAGGTAGCTGCGACCGGCTCGCCTATCCTGGACGGAGTGCTGGCCTTTGTTGACGCCCATATCGTTGCTGAATATCCCGGCGGCGATCACGCCATCTTCCTGGGAGAGGTTGAAGCGATGGGTACCGACGGCAAAGCACAATTTTTACATGCTGCCGGCCAGGCGCGCAGCACGCTGACAGAGTGGAGCGCTGGAGAGTCAGATGATACGCGCGAACTCCAGCAGCATACTAATGTGCCGCTTGCCTACTACCGGGGACAATATCGACACCTGGCGCGTGATTACCAGCGACCGAGCCTTGCAGGCTATTATGACGAAGACTTCGAATAAATTACCCATCGTAGATCAAGATCGCGAGATAGCCCTGGCGCGGTTGCAGCGCCGCATTCTTGCCTGCCGTCTATGCGAAGAGCATGGCTACATTCCTGCCGCGCATCCACTTGTGAGTGGGCGCGCCAGCGACCGCGTGATGGTGATCGGGCAGGCTCCAGGACATCGTTCGGTGGCAAAAGGACGCTCGTTCAGCGGACCTGGAGGCAGCGTGCTGCAAAAGTGGCTTGAGCAGGCAGGTTTCCCACCCGGCTATCTACACGCGCATGTCTATCTCAGTTCATTGACGCGCTGCGATCCGGGACGCAGTGCGCGCGGCGACGGCGATAGACGACCATCGCCGCCAGAAGTCGCATTATGCCGCCCTTTCCTGGAAACCGAACTGGCCATATTACAGCCGAAGGTGGTCTTGTTGGTAGGCGCGATGGCTATCGAGACATTTCTGGGCAAGCAAAAACTGGAGGAGTGCATCGGCACATTTCACGAACAGCAAGGGATGCTATTGCTCCCGCTGCCCCATCCATCGGGCGTAAGCAGGTGGCTGCTCGATCCCGCGCATCAACAATTGCTGCAACGCGCGCTGGCTATCCTCTCACAGTGGCGCGAGGACTACGGGTTATGAGGTTACTGTCGGGGGCAAAGCGGCACACGCTTTCAATGCGTCTCTTCCGCTCTCTTGTGCATAATGTACTCATGCACACCCTGTTTGAGCGTGCCAAGCGCCAGCGTAGCGCAGGTCGGGCGCGTCATCACCAGCTCACGCCCCAACTGCTCCACCAGGTCTTCAAAGCTCAGCTGCTCGACCTCCTCCGCCGTCAAACCCTGCGTGATTTCCGTCACATACGACGCGGCGGCGCTGCTAATGGTGCAGCCCTCGCCATCCCAGTTCACAGCCTCGATCTTGCCCTCTCCATCAAAGCGCGCCTGCATGGTAATCACATCCGCGCACCCCGGATTGCCACCCGTCAAGCTCACATCCGCGTGTTCAAGCTGCCCCTTATTGCGCGGGTTATCATAATGATCCATTAAAAATTCGATAGCTTCCTGACGATCCATAGATTAATTGTTTCCTTTTGACAATAACCCACATTTTCCTGGTGAGGGCGACCGCAAGGGTCTCCACCCCACATCCTCTCTATCCCCCGCCCTTACAATGAACGTTCTACTTACCATCGTAGTCATTGTAAGGGCGGGTGTGGTTGGGCGGATGGGTGGAGACCCTTGCGGTCGCCCTCCTGCATCCCCCATCGTAGTCATTGTAAGGGCGGGAGTGGTTGGGTGGATGGGTGGAGACCCTTGCGGTCGCCCTCCTAATCTCCTACTGCTACGGTTTCTCGATAGGCGCGCGTACCAGGTTGCCCCATTCCGTCCAAGAGCCGTCATAGTTACGTACCTGTGGGTAGCCCAGCAGGCGCGTCAAAACGAACCAGGTGTGCGCCGAACGCTCACCAATGCGGCAATACGTGATCACGTCCTTATCAGGCGTAATATCCTTGCCGCCATAAATCTGGCTCAGTTCCTCCGCCGACTTGAACGTACCATCTGGATTGGCGGCAGTAGCCCAGGGAATGCTCTTGGCAGTGGGAATATGCCCGCCGCGCTGCGCACCCTCCTGCGGGTAATTGACCATGTGCAGCAGTTCGCCCGTGTACTCCTGAGGCGAACGCACATCGATCAGGCGGCGATTGCCATCTTTCAGCCCGCTCAGCACATCATCACGGTAGGCGCGGTTCGACTCATTCCTGGCAGGAGCATGATAGGTTGTCGCCTGAAAATGCGGGATTTCTTTGCTCAGCGGTCTGCCCTCGGCTTCCCACTTCTGACGCCCGCCATTCATGATCTTCATGTTGGTATGACCAAACATGCTGAACAACCAGTATGTATAGCACGCATACCAGTTATTCTTATCGCCATACAGGATGATGGTAGTGTCGTTGCCGATGCCCCAACGGCCCATTAGCTTTTCAAAGCCCTGCTGATCGACGAAATCGCGCGTGACGGGGTCCTGCACATCGACATGCCAGTCGAGTTTCAGAGCGCCTGGCAAATGACCAACTTCGTACAGGAGCACATCTTCCGATGCCTCGATTAACCTGATGTTGGGATCATTCAAATGTTCGGCGACCCAGCCCGTCTCAACCAGCACCTCAGGATGCACGTACCCGGTCCCGCTGTTCGCTGCCGAGGTCGCAGTATCAGTCCCAGACATAACTCAAATTCCTCCCTACAAATAGGTTTGATAGTAATCACATACCCGTCCTCAACGGCGGGTAGAGAATAAATCCACAAGCAGCGCACTTTACGCCGCTTTGTTTTTGATAACAAAGGTTGTCCAATTTATATTCTACCCCGCAGGTCGGAATTAGGCAAGTTGTTATTCCATGAAAAAAGAGGGAAGCGCTAAAACAGCGCCCCCACCTGTTGGTTCCACATATCCATTGCCAGCACGCGAGGATCGGCAGCCACCCCGTAACGAGCAAAGTACGCGCACACGCGTTCGATATCACGCATGAGCAAAGAAAACACCGCCGGATTTTGATACGGATCGACGGACTGCGCAAAGTCGATGATGCTGACAGCTCCCCGCCAGTAAAGAATGTTGTACTCGGACAGGTCGCCATGAATACGGTTACTCGCCAGGAATAGCGCGATATTGCGCAGAATGCGACCAAAAAGCGACTGCGCTTCACTCCGCGTTAGTTTCACCTCCTTCAGTAATGGAGCCGGGTCGCCAACATCGCCGATATACTCCATTAGTACGGCATTACCAATTTGCGACAATGGTCGGGGCACGTCTGCGCCGCTCTCATAAAGCAGGCGCTGCGTCTCAAACTCGTATTCAATCCATGATTTTACCTGCATCGCTTTACCTTTATGTCCCGCGTCAAAGCGGCGTATGTTTCGCACGATATGGCCATCGCGGTCATGATGCACGCGGCTCTGCCGGTAGATGGCATCGTTCTTCAGACTGCGAAACATGCGCGGGCGATAGACCTTCGCTGCCAGGTAATCAGCCCCGGTAGATGGACAAGCAGCACAGCAGTAAACGGTAGCCTCCTTGCCGCTTCTAACGACATGCAGCACATCGGTAATCAGATCTTCCTCGTAGAAATGCGCCAGCGACGAAAGAATCCAGGGACCGTCGCGCAGAGAGGCCAGAAATGTTGGATTGAACTCCGGCTTGACGCCGTCATCTTCCATCGCCTGCTCTTTTAGCCAGCGCTGCACCTCGGCATGGCCTTCGTAACTTTCCTTGGGAGGTGGCTTATGCACTCCAGCAGCGCCGCGCCGCTTTTTCATTTTGATTGGCCGGAAACGTTCGATCTCTTCCTGTTCATCAAATTCGCTATCGTAACTCAAAGTGAACTTCCTTCCTCAGAAGCAAAAACATGTAGTGATGGATAATTTGCTAGTACAGGCGCGGCATATAACTATCGCGCAAGCAAAAACATACACGGGAATGGCCTAAGGATGGAGCGAGGAGACAGGAGTTAGAGTTACTGGAGAGGGGAAGAATGGCTAAAGCAAAATGCTCAGTAATTCAATACAAGGTATCGAGTGGCAACACGCGTGTTTACCGGTTGTCACCAACACCTGTTACCTGACCAGTAAACTCCCAGACTCCTGCCTTGCTCATTGAGCGGATTAACATAGGTACCTCCTTCTTGATACTAGTCAAACAACTGCATACCGCAAGTATAGGGACGGCATAGTGAAAAGTCAAGCAAAATTTTACTCCTACAATCCCACCCTGGTAAACATCGACAGTTTTTCCGCTAGCCCGGTATTGCGCTGCGCCACACGATCATTCCTGACAGCCACTTCCAGCGCGCGCGGCTGGCCAATCAGGATGCACAGGCGTTTGGCGCGCGTAATGGCCGTGTAGAGCAGGTTGCGCTGTAGCAGCATATAGTGTTCCCTGGTAAGAGGCAACACAACAGCAGGATATTCGCTGCCCTGGCTTTTATGCACCGTCACTGCGTAGGCCAGCGTTAATTCATCCAGTTCGTGAAATTCATAGCCGACGAGCAGCGGCCCGGCTTCTTCCAGGAACTCGACTTTGACGGTGGAATTCTCTCTATTGATCGCGCGAATCCAGCCTACGTCGCCATTGAAAACGCCCTTATCGTAGTCGTTGCGCTGCTGCATCACTTTATCACCGGCGCGAAAAGTGCGTCCGCCCCATTCTATCGAAGCAATTGCATCTGGATTAAGGTGCGCCTGCAGCTCTTCGTTGAGGCTGGTCACACCAAGGGGACCGCGATACATGGGCGAAAGCACCTGGATATCGGTCATGGGATTCAGCGCATAGTGCTTTGGAATACGATACTGCACAAAGTCTAACACGAGGCGCTGCGCGCGAATGGGATTATCCTCCGTGATGAAAAAGAAGTCGGTCTTTTGCTCCCGCTGCAGCGAAGGCATCTCTCCGGCATTGATGCGGTGCGCGTTCACCACAATCTGGCTCTGCTGCGCCTGGCGGAAGAGTTCCGTTAAGCGCGCGGTGGGGATCGCCTCGCTGCGCAGCAGGTCGCGCAGCACGTTGCCGGGTCCAACCGGTGGCAATTGATCGGCGTCGCCCACTAGCAGCAGGTGCGCATCGGGTGGCAGCGCCTTGAGCAGGTGATAAAAGAGCAGGATATCAACCATCGACACTTCATCAACGATCACGAACTGGTAGGGCAAGGGATTTTCCTCGTTGCGCTGAAAGGTGTTATCATGCGGCGCGTACTCCAGCAAACGATGCAGGGTTTTCGCCTGGAAGCCAACCGCGCCTCCGGTCGCCTCGGTAAGTCGTTTGGCAGCGCGGCCCGTCGGCGCGGTTAGGGCCACATCGATGTTGCGCTTGCGCAGCACCATCAACAAGGCCCGCAGCGAAGTCGATTTGCCCGTTCCAGGCCCTCCGGTCAGGATGCTGACTTTCTTGTTGTAGGTCATCTGCACAGCTTCGCGCTGCTTCTCGGTCAGGGTCATATTCCGTTTCTGCGCCAGGTAATCAAACACCGCCTGCCAGTATTGCTGGCTCACCGGCGGCAGTTTGCTCGGCGCGCGCAGCAGAGTGCGCAGGATACGCGCCGATCCATTCTCAGCATGCCAGAATGGGGCATAATAGATACGCTGCTGCGCTATCTCCTCCATTTCAGACCAATCGACGGGAGGCTCATCGTCTTGCGCTGGCTGTGGATGCTGCAATGGCTGCACAGGCAAGGGTGGTTCGATGAAGATATCGCGCTCGCTTTTCAGTTGATCGGTCGCCTGCGCCAGCAGATCGGGGAGCGCTTCGAGAATCTCTGAGGCACGGCGCACCAGTTCATTCTCCGGCAAGAAACAATGCCCGTCCTCGTTGGCCGCCTGCGCCAGCACATACTTGAGTCCCGTTGCCAGGCGCGGAATGCTGTCGCGTGGCAGACCCAGCTTCACAGCAATCTCGTCAGCCGTGCGGAAGCCAATACCGCTCACATCCTGCGCTAACTTATAGGGATTCTCGCGAATGACCTTGATCGACTCCTGCCCGTATTGTTTATAAATGCGCGTCGCCAGGTTCATCGATACATCGTGCGATTGGAGAAAGAGGTGCAGTTCCTTGACTTCGTTTTGCTCGACCCAGGATTGTATGATCTGCTCGCGATCTTTCACGCTGATACCCTTAACCTCGCTCAAGCGTTCGGGCTGCTGCTCAATAATAGCCAGCGTCTGCTCGCCAAAATGAGCCACTATGCGTTCAGCCTTCTTTGGCCCGATGCCTTTTATCAGCCCGGAACCTAGATAGCGGGTGATACCTTCGGGCGAGGCGGGCAAGCGCTGCATAAAACTGGTGACATGCAGTTGACGCCCATACTTCGGGTCTTTCTCCCACTCCCCTTCCACCGACAACAATTCGCCCACATGCACGCCAGGCAGCGTACCCACGATGGTAGTCAATTCATCACGAAACAGGCGGCCGCTATCATTGGGTCGAAAACGCGCCACCGTATAATGATTATCTTCGTTACGAAAGACAATGCTTTCAACAGAGCCTTCAAGCTTTGGCATACTAAACTATTCCATCGTATGATAGAGAAGAGGAAATATCATGTGTCGTATCTTAACACACGCGTCCGTCAAGCGTCGAGACAATTTATAGGGGAGCGATAAATCGCGTTCTAATGAACTTTTCCAACCAAAACGGATAATGAAGAGGAAACGGCCTCTCGTAGGGGCAACCCTTTTGGTCGCTCACCTGGTGGCATCATCTTCTCGCGCGGGCGGGCGACCGCAAGGGTTTACACAGGTAGGTTTTTTAGGAAAGGAACCAGCGAGAGCGAGGGGGGATGTGTCATCCTGAGCGCAGCGAAGGATCTCTCGTCGGGCAGGGAGCAGATCCTTCGCTGCGCTCAGGATGACAGCCAAAGGCTCCCGGCGTGTTTCAAAAAAACCTACCCATGTAAGGACCACAAAGGCCCCTACGGGCACGATTACCCTGTTCGGTTGGAAAAATTCATCAGGATGCCTGGTTGAGTGCCTATAACCAATCCATACATCCGGGGATGCGATACGCCATGTATTGAAAAAACACGTGAACGAGAGTCAGAAAGGACCAACACCACAAATGAGTAACACACCACACCCCGCAAACAACGATAAAAAAGCGCGCGTTCAAGACTACTTCTCGCGCACAGCCGATAGCTATGTTGCCAGCTTCTCGCACCGCGCTGGCGACGATCTACAACGCCTGATCCAACTGGGCGAATGGGATGCAAGCCAGCAGGCCCTTGATATCGCGACTGGTGGCGGGCATACCGCGCTGGCCGTCGCGCCGCATGTCGCGCAGGTAACGGTAACAGATTTGACCCCGCGCATGCTTGAGAAGGCGCGTGAATACTTGCTGGCGCAGGGAGTCACCAACGTCGTTTTTCAGGTGGCCGATGCCGAACAATTACCATTCGCGAATGCCACGTTCGACCGTGTAACCTGCCGCATCGCACCTCATCACTTTCCCAACATCGCGCACTTTGTGCGCGAAGTAGCGCGCGTATTGAAAGCGGGCGGCATATTCTTACTCATCGACTGCATGGCTCCCAGCGACCCAAAACTTGATGCATTTGATAATCGCGTTGAAAAGTGGCGCGATCCATCGCATGGGCGCTCATGCACAGAGCAAGAATGGCACACCTTTTTCCAACAGGCCGGTCTAACCATCGAACACCGTGAATTTTTTCGCAAATCGCACGAGTATATAGATTGGACAGCGCGCGCTCAATTGCCAGACAACGAAAAAGCCCAACTCGAGCGGTTTATATTAGAGAGCGATGAACATATTCAACGCTACTTCGAGGTGAAACGCACTTCCGATGGACATTTAGAGAGCTTTAGCAACGATTTCATCTTGCTAAAAGGGCGCACTATGTAGCAGCGTGTATAATATACAGGGATAAACTACTTGACACGACACATCATTTGGTTTAGACTGATAGTAACATCTGTTACAAATGCATTCATGTTGTTAGTGGGTAGCGGCAAGATATTCCGGTGAAGGATAGATATAGAATGAATCAGTCTCAATCAACGCATTTTCCAACGGCTGGGTATAGCAGGCGTCTCGATCATGGCGTAGAAGCCAGGCTGCCCGATCTATGGCGGCCATTTCGCCACGCACCGGTCACATCCATCGCTGAACTTTTGCAGCAAATTGAGGCGGCTGCGACTCTCCGGCAATTGAATAAGCTGGTCAATAAGCTGCAAAGCAAACTCTGGAAACTCCCCAAACAGGAGCAAATCCTGCTGCGAGAGCGCCTGGCTGATATCCTGGCCACTTTCACACTTCAATCAACGCAGCGCGCCCTGCGCCTAGAAGCGGCCGGTTGGCTGCGCATGCTGACACAGGCAGGCTATCTTCCCCAACCGCAACAAATCTTCGTGACGTTAGTTACAGCAGCTACTCGAGCTAGCAAACTTGATACGTATGAAAGCACAGCCTATCTGCATATGATTGTTGACTGCTTCTGGCCATTCCGTTATCCCTACCCGGCTTTCACATGGGAAGCTTTTCCAGCTAACGCCGTCTTTTATCCCCTGGCTCCCCTGCTTTCCCAGGTTGATGACTATATGCAGGATGCGCTGTTAACGATTTTCAATGAATTGCCCGACCTGGATGACGCTAAAATTGCATCACATCTGCTGCCAGTAGCGCTGCAATGGGCAAAGCATCCTGATAATGAACGCCGCCAACGCATCACAACCATTCTCGCGCGCATGAGCCAACATGAAGCGCAGCAAGCCTTACAACATCTACAATCCGACCTCGACCCCCTCGTGCGCAGCAGCGCGCGGCACGCCGCCGAAAAAGAACAGCGCGCCTGACCTCTCAGGTACCGCTGGCATATTTCACAACTTAAAAGTCTCTACGAGATGAGACGGCATGGCGACCGCAAGGGATCGCCACTACTATACTCTATTGCCCGTCGAACTCGTCTTATATAGTAGGGGCGATCCCTTGCGGTCGCCATGAAGCAGACTTTTAAATCGCCCTGGAAAAACAGGTTAAATATTTGTGAACTCTCTTCATGATAGGATATAATAAAGTTGTCTTCTGTAAGACTTGAAAGTGCAAAGAGGCAATTTCTCTCGCAACAAATATTTACTTGCTTCCAGCACGATTCCGCAACCATCTCTGGGGATAGCGTACAGGCTTTATGAATAATAAGGTTACCTACCGCCAACAGTACACGCGCTGTGGCAAGCAGCGTTGTCGTAAATGCAAAGAGGGTGCAGGGCATGGACCCTACTGGTATGCATACTGGAGTGATAAGGGTCGCACTATCAGTAAGTACATTGGTATAAACCCACCCGCCGGAATCGAGCTTCTACCCATCGAGTCGAAAGCTGACCACGAGCTTGCACCAATCGCTAATACTGGCGCTGCTTTATTTACTGATCCCGGCAGCATCTCAAAGCCAGGGACTACGGCTACCCATGCCAGGGAATCCAGGAGCGCGCAGGTGCGCCCGCCACATGCGCAGCAATCGACCGCGCTCTCGCCACCTGCAACAGAGGAGACACGGCAGCACTTGCATCTGCGCATTTACCTGTTCGGTCAACTCCGTATCGAACGCAAGGACGGCAACGAGTGGCAGACGGTCACTAATCGCACCTGGCATCGCCGGCGCGCGCGCGCTTTGCTGGGATGCCTGCTAAGCGCGAACGGCAGGCGTATGGGCAGAGAGCAGGCAATGGAGGCTCTCTGGCCTGATCTTGATATCGAGATCGCCGCCAACCGCTTAAATGGAGCAGTCCATGAAGTTCGCCAGGTGCTCGAGCCTGAAATCACTCGTCCCGCCGCATCACGCATGTTACGCCTGGAACGCGATATCTTACTGGTGGCCGGCGCAAATCAGATATGGGTGGATGCGGACGAATTTGAAAACCTGCTGAATAAAGCCAATACCACGAATGACCAGGAACAGGTTGAGCAGCTACTGGAAGAAGCATCCAAACTTTACGTGGGAGATTATCTATTGGAAGAACTCTATTCCACATGGGCCGCGCCGCGCCGGGAGTCCTTGCGCAGAGGCTGGATGGGTCTGCTGCTCAAACTTGCTGAACTGCGTGTGTCACGCGGCGCGCTCACCAGCGCGATTGAGCCGCTTGACAGGCTGCTCAATGCCGAGCCAATTCATGAAACGGCTGTGCGCCGCCTGATGGTTATTCTCACGCAGCTTGACCGGCGTGGAGAAGCCCTACGCGTTTATCGCCGCCTGGTGGATACACTCGCGCGCGAGTACGAAAGCGATCCTCTGCCGGAAACTATCGAACTTTACGATGCGCTCCGGAGCGGATCGTTTCAAATGCCGCGCTCTCTAGATACTCCCGCAAGCTCAGTAGAGACGAAAATTCACGTTTCACAGCCAGCACAATCCGCTTATACTGTATTTCAACGTCCCTCTTTACAGTTGGGCCGCCATAATCAAAGCAAACTGGTCGGGCGCGAACGCGAAGTGGTGGCTATGCAACATTTCCTGCTTACCCTGGAAAAGGGGGCGTTGCAGGCAGTAAAGGACGATCAAGCATCCGCAACTTCAGCCTTACCGGCCGGTAAAGGATCGCAAGACAGCGCCATTCGCGCAGGCAGCAATGGAGCTCCGCATAAGTTAACACATTTCCTGGTACTGATGGGTGAATCTGGCATTGGGAAAACACGCCTGGCCGAGGAAATAAGCTACGAAGCTAACTTACGTGGCTGGTCCGTCGTCTGGGCGCATGCTTATGAACAGGAGGGAACCATCCCCTATCGACCCTGGACTGAAATTCTGCGCACACTCCTCAAAGACGTGTCCGCTGAATTTCTGCTGGAGAGTTTGGAGTCAGAAGCAAGACCTGAAGCGGATGATTCTTCTTCAACTGCATACGCTAAACTGGCGAGGCTATGTACGCTTGTGCCAGAACTGGCCGCGCACTACGCGCTCAATATTTCTACCTTCAAACCCATATCGTTGCTTACCCCTGAACAGGAACGCCTGCACCTGTGGGAAGCTACCACAACTCTACTAAGCGTCATGAGTCGCGCCGCGCCACTCTTAATGGTGCTGGATGACCTGCACTGGACAGACGACAGCAGCCTGGAATTGCTTGCTTACGTTGTTCGTCATATGCAAAACGAGCGCATCGCGATTGTAGCAACCTGGCGAGATACCGAACTTGCGCCCACCTCAAATCTGCGCACACTGCTCAACGACCTCCGGCGCGAACAGGCCCTCATCACCCTGCCCATACAACCACTGGATGACGGGCAAATCGGATCACTGGTAGCGCACCTGCCACAGAGTATTATCAAGAGCATACAATCACAGGCTGGCGGCAATCCCTTTTTCGCGGAAGAACTGGCGCGCGTCAGTCAAACAGGGCTGCTTATGCATCCCGATTTCCCGCAAGCAGCCGCGCAGAATGCGCCGACTGCTGAATCGCAGGAGGACACGCCAGGTGCATCACCCTCCACTTCTGCCATGCCGGAAACCATTACGGCTGTGCTTGACCGCCGTCTTGGCAGGCTCAGCAGCGATTGCCAGGCGCTGCTGGGCAAGGTTGCGGTACTTGGAGGTTCATTCGAGTTCAGCCAGTTAGTCTATATGGTTGGAGACCAGGGAACCAATGAGGACACTATTCTCGATCTGCTTGAAGAAGCCCTGCGGGCTGGATTGCTGATAGAAGAGGGAACAGGCACACGTATCACTTATAACTTCTGGCATCCTCTGATCGTCAGTCACCTCTACGAGCGGCTATCCGCAGCCAGGCGGGCGCAATTGCACCGGCGCGCGGCCAACGCGCTGATGCAGTCGTATCCAGGCAGCGAAGAGGAAGTGGCAGCCGCCATCACCCACCACCTGGGCAAGGGGGGCAGCGATCCCACCTTAATCGCTCGCTACGCTGAACTTGCAGCAAATCGCGCTTTTTCACTGTCCGCCTATTCAGAAGCGGAATATTACTATCGAGAGGCTATCAGGGCTATAACTCGCCGCAGAGAAGCGAAAACACAGGAAGTCGATGACCCGCTGCACCTGGCAAGTCTGCTGGAGCGCGTCGCCGAGTGCAATATGATTCACGGCAACTATGAGGAAATTCGCCATCTCTACGAGCGCGTGCTGGCGCTGCGCGCTCAGCATCACACGCGCAATGAAGAACTCAATCCGCAGGCCGCGCATCAACAGCGACAACTCGAAGCGCAGAGGCAGGCTCTGATCTGGCGCGAAATCGGACGAGCCTGGGCGGATACCGCCGATTTTGACCAGGCATGGCAGTGCTATCAACACGGTAAGCAGGTGATGCTCGACGCGGGGGTAACATCCGGCGCGGCCTGGGCATGCCTGCATCTGGCACACGGCAATATCAACTGGCGCAGGGGCAATGACGAAGAAGCGCGGCGCTATGGGCAGGAAGCCCTCAGCATGCTCGAACAGGTGATGCAAAACCGGCAGCCCGGCAAGTCTGCCCTGCCAATAACCAGCTCTGAATTGCCAACGCGCACCGCCTTGGCCATGATTGGCGATCCCATTGAACTCGGACGCTGCCATGAAATCCTCGGTCTCGTTGCAGCCACACTTGGTCAGTACAATGAAGCCCTCGAGCATTTGAAGCGCACATTGACAATATTCGAGCAACTTGACCAGGTATCCGCCCTGGCCCTGGTTTATGGCAACCTGGGCGCAGTTCATGCTACGCGAGCGGAAAACGGTATTGCCCGCACCTACTTTCACCGGGCATTAAGCATAGCTGAACGCAACAACGATCAACCAAATGTGGCTTTCGTGACCGGAAACCTCGGCGATGTGGCAGCGCGCTGTGGTGATCTCATTGAAGCAGAAGAGTGGTTTCAGCGCAGCATCACAGTCGCCGAGCGCATGAATGACAGGGAGCAGGTGTGCTGGAATAACGTGGCATTGGCCAGCGCTCTGCAAGATCAGGGTAACATGCAGGGCGCGCTGAAGCACATTCGACGCGGCCTCGCGCTGGGGCGTACCATCAAAAGCGGGCGTTACACCGGCTTCGCCCTGGTTGCCCTGGGTGACTGGCGCCTCACCACTGCTATCGAGAAATGTGCCCTCAATTTCATCAACGTCGATATGCATGCCGCGTTGCAAACACAGGGCTGCCTGGCGATAGTGGCGCGCGCGCGCCGGGCGTTGGAGAGGGCGTTGCAGCTTGAGGGGCTGGATGCGGAAGTGACCATTGAGGGACGCCTCAATCTGGCAATCGCAGATTTTCTGTCGGGCGAAGTCGAGAGCGCTCGCTTAATGGCGTTACAAAGCATGTTAGACGCCCAGGCACACGAACTCACACGCATAATGGCCCGTTCGCAGCGTCTACTTGGGAGAATATTAGCTGCCCAGGGACGCACCACCGAGGCTGATGCACATTTTGAGCAGGCGCTCGCAATATTTTCCAGGCACGAGATGCGCGTGGAATATGCCCGTGTCCTGCATGTTTATGGTGTTGCTTTACTGCAACGTTGTTCCGCAGGAGAACCAGCGCACCAGCGCGGACTCGCCTGCCTGCACGAGGCGCGCGATATTTTCGCGCATTGCAAAGCGGCCATCTATGTTGAATGGATCGACCGCATCCTGTCAAATCCCATTCACGAAAACGTTGGTGCATAATATCCAGGGTTCAAAGGGGCGCAGCCCTTTTGCGGGGTGCGGGATGTCCCCGCTTTCCCCTGGATCACTTAATCGGTAAAGAAAGGTTATTTCATGACAGTTGACAATTCAGAATTGACACAATTGAAGCAACAACGACAGACACGACAGCAAATTGAAGAAGCCATCATCAGAAACTTTGCGCCGGAGGACGAAGGTTTGTGTAATGCCCTGACCTCGGCCAAAGAGGCAGGTCTGCCCGAAATTCAAATCTCTCCCATTCAGGGCAAACTATTACAACTCCTGGCAGCAGCCTGTAATGCGCGCAAAATCCTGGAAATCGGCGCATTGGGCGGCTACAGCGGCATCTGGTTGGCGCGCGCGCTGCCTGCAGGCGGTCGCCTGATTTCCCTGGAAATCAACCCCGCGCACGCTGCAGTTGTGCGCAACTCCTTTGCGAAGGCAGGCGTCGGAGACCGCACCGAGGTGCGTGTAGGCAATGCGCTTGAGCTGCTTCCGCACATGGAAAGCGATGCCCCTTTCGATCTCGTCTTCATTGATGCCGACAAGACACCCTACCCGCAATACCTCGAATATGCCATGCGCCTCACGCGGCCCGGCAGCATCATCGTTGCGGACAACTGCGTTCGCAGTGGCAAAGCCTTTCTCCCAGCGGAGGATGAAGGCACGGCTGGCATAGTGGAATTAAACCGGCGCATTGCCAGCGATCCCCGCCTGACCTCACTTGTGCTGGCAATGGATGAAGACTATACCGATGGCTTTGCTATAGCGGTGGTAAAATACGCATGAAAACGGCGGATATTGTGATTATTGGTGGCGGCATTGTCGGCGCCACGCTCGCGTATGCTCTCTCCATGCGCGGCGCAACCAATATCGTGCTTCTCGAACGAGAAACGCTGGCATCTGGCTCCAGTAGCCGGGCGACAGGCGGCCTGCGCCAGCAGTTCGCGGATGAACTGGATATCCGTTTCTCGATTGAGGGCATACGTTTCTACGCCGATTTCACGCGCGATTACGCCGCTACACCGCCGCCCAATGCGCCTCCGCGCTTCTACCAGTACGGCTACATGTTCCTCTGCGCGACGCCAGAGAGCTGGCAAGCCATGCAGGGCTATGTCGCGCTGCAACAATCCCTCGGTGTGCCCACGCAACTTCTCACCCCGGCAGAGATACAACAGCGCGTCCCACAACTGGTCGTTGAAGATATCGTCGGGGCAAGTTTTTGTCCAACGGATGGCTACAGCGATCCAGGCATGATGAGCAGGGCAATCGCATTTCAGGCGCAGCAACGCGGTGTAACGCTCTATGAACATGCGCCCGTCACCGCCATCACGGTGCAACATGGACGGGTCAAGGCCGCGCAAACTCCGCAGGAAACGTTCTCTACTCCCATAGTCATCAACGCGACCGGAGCTTCTGCCGCGTTTGTGGCGCGCATGGCTGGCATCCCCGATTTGCCAATCCAACCGCTGCGCCGCCATATCTGCATAACCGGGCCGGTCACCAATCTGCCCCAGGATGTGCCTATGGTGGTTGACATGAGTACAGGTTTCCATTTCAGACGGCGCTACGGCGGCGTACTGCTGACCATGCCCCTGACGCCGGGCGAGGAGGAAGCCCGGCTGAACGCCATGCTCGCGCCGCAAGCCTTCGAACTGACCTTTGACGAATCCTTCATTACGCAAGTCAGGCAAGAAGCTCGCAGACGCTGCCCGCCCCTGGCGGATGCGCCCATAGCGCGCTCGTGGTCAGGACTCTATGAGATGACACCGGATGAACACCCCGTGCTGGGCAAAACCGAAGTTGAAGGCTTTCTATGCGCCTGCGGCTTCTCCGGCCATGGGTTTATGCACGCGCCAATGGCTGTGAAACTGCTCACCGAACTCATTCTCGATGGCGCCAGCACGACGCTTGATATCGACCAGTTCAGCATCGAGCGTTTCCGCACCGGCAAACTGCTTCACACAACCCACTTATTGTAAGATTATAACTGTAACTAAATCTTAACCAGATCATAACCATTTCACCCTTCTACCATCCTAAATCCTCTTCCATAATAGAGTTAGATAACTCTTTTTTTCTTTTGCCTATTAGAAAAATTATGAGAAGATGCTTTTTAAAACTGACCCAATTGCAATAGAAAGCGAGATTAACACATGACTTTCACTTCGCGCTCAAAGCTCCACTTACTTTCCTTCTTTCTGCTCCTATTCGTCATTCTAAGCGGATTTATTATAAATGGAGTAGCTCAGCGTAATACTACTCATGCTGCACAAATCAGCAATCCCCTCACTGTCTATGTGGGGTCGCAGGATCGCATTGTGTATGCTCTAACAGCCCGCAACGGCCAGTTGCGTTGGGGTAGCACCACAAGAGGCACGGTATTTTCATCTCCAACGGTGGTTGGAAACACCGTCTATATCGGCTCGGAGGACCACAATGTGTACGCGTTCAACGGGCTTTGCACAAAAACCCCCTCTAATCGCCCTCTTTTTGTGCAAGGGGCAATTCTGCACAAAAAGTCGGTTCTATTCCCAGTTCATACATGGATGAAATCACCACGCAAATATTATGGCACAATACCTTGCATAGCAGTTCATTGGTGATCGCCGTGTCGGTCTTGCTTCTGATATGCTCATCGAATTTGGACTTAATCATCCACATGGTAGATTCGACATTAGACCGCTTGTGATAGTGGGAGAGGAAGTCTTCACGGTTCAGTTGATAGTAATGATACAATTGCTCCCACACCACACTTCCTTCAGCCTCCCCTGTGGCATTCGACTTGAAGGGGATGAAGGGCGTGGCTCCCAACTTCTTCACCAGTTCCAGATTGGCGCGGCTGGAATAGGCTTTGTCAGCAGGCACATCTCGCATCCTGAAGTTGCGCGCCGTTGTCTTGACCAGAGGTTTGAACTGAAGAGAGTCATGGGAGTAGCGTCCGGTGATTTCCACACTGGTGACAATATTCGTCTTGACGCCAGTCATCAGATGTACTTTCATCCAATCGTGGTTATCCTGTTCATGCCCGTAGCGCGCATTGTACCAACGCACATAGCGAGAGGTGCTAAATCCAGAAGAGTCTACCGCAAAGTCTACCTCAACCGACTTGAGGGGTAAGCTGCTGGTTTGGATAAGATCACGCAAGATAGGAGTGAGACTCTCGCTATCAAGATAGTTCAGAATCGAATTGAAATGAGGCACTTTCTCAATATAGCCTTTGGTATGGGCATCAGAGAGGTCGCACATGAAGCGGCGGGTTGAGACGGTGGAATAGACCTTGAACGCCGCGCTAAAGGCCATATCTCGCAAAGGGAAGCGCGGGCGTCCGTTCGTCTGAACAGGGTCTTCGATGCCATGACACAGGTCATACAGCAAGGATTGAAACAAAGCCTTCTCGTGTGTTTGCGCTTCGTTATACATAGGCCAGTCCTGCTTATACGTGATTCGCGTCGTTTTCGTGATGGTGGTCGTTTGCGTCTCATGGTTGGTTTCGGTTTTGATGCTGAACTCAACGGCATAGATATGTTTGCATTTCAGGCCGCGTAGTTCATAGTCTGGACAGGTGCAATGAGGTATCTTCCCTTCAATATCTACGGTGTACTTGCCCTTACCCGTTTGTGAGGGTACAATCCACTTGTTGTCCTTGCGCTCTATCTTCAGCCGTGAGGCTATTTCTTTGCCCTTTTGTTCGCGTACGTTCATGGTATCTCACCTCCCTCCCTTGTATATTCTTTTTTGTATATTACAAAAAGGTAATTATTGGAGACGAGTTTTCCACTGAAGAAGCTTCTCAGGCTCATTTGCAGGATATACCACTTGACAGACTATACACTTTTATCATATACTTGTTAGTATGGCAAAGATACAAGTATGGGCTTTTCAATGCGAGCGATGTGGACATTACTGGTTACCGCATCATAAAGAACTTGGTAACCAGCAACCAGACCCCCGTGTGTGTCCAAAATGCAAGAGTCCCTATTGGAATGTGCCACGAAAGGCCGCACAGACAAAGGCGCGGTAGATTGCTGGTCACGCTCTTTCAGCGGGTATAATGCAATGTGTATATATATACCCTTGACAACATATATATATTCTGTTAGCATTGCTAATGCACATAAAATAAGCACACCCGACAGGATTCGAACCTGTGACATAACCTTAGGCGAAGGCACGCTCTATCCACTGAGCTACGGGTGTGCGAGTGGAACCTATGGTATTGTCAGTACCATAGGGGTGGGGGTGGGGGGACTCGAACCCACACGACGTAAGTCGCTTGCTTGGGAGGCAAGTGTGTACTACCAGTTTCACCACACCCCCTTGATGGAGAGAGTTCCAAGACACAAAGTTTGCCGACCGGATGTCTTGGGACTCACTTTTTAAGCTCTGATGTTTCTCATGTTCCCCCAACATCTTGAACACGAAATTTCCAATGCTTGCTATCACTTTCGTTATCCACAGCCGCTACTACCCTGTAGAAACCAGGTACCGGAAAGTTAATGTTGAACTGAGCGACCCCCACAACGTGTTGCTCCCAGTCTTCTGGTGCATTTGGAGGAAGGCCAACGCTAAACGAAGCGGTTGTTTCGCCAAGTACCACAGTGCCATCCTGATTTTCCAGTCTGATAGTGAATGTGTGGAGTTGATGGGCTAGTGCGCGGGGAATGAGTATAGAGAGTGCAACGCTGAAATGGTTAACTATTGAGGCTGCATCCTTTCCAGGTCGAAAAATATCGGTAAAGTTGCCTGCAATGAGATTAAGCAGCCCGTTTATGACCACCGCATGATCGGCTACAAGGAGATAATCAATTCTAGCTGAGCTATTCACTAACTCCCTCCAAGGACAAATTTCTTACGGAAAGATTACCACATCCTCTCACCGTTGTCAATATGTTTTTGCTAACGTGTTGTCAATATCAGTAAAGTTCATGTTGCTATTTCAAGATTGAAGAGATATAATGAGAAGAAGGAGGGCTAGCACTATGGCAAACGAAGCTACTGAATCAAACATGGGTGCTGTTCACTCACGAAGTAAAGGCAGACCGAAGAAATTTCCAGAGGCAGCTAAAACAGGTTACTTGGGCTTTCGATTGCCTGAAGAAGAAATTGAAGCAATAGAAACTGCTGCTATTGCTGCCGGAGAATCAGTATCCGAATACGTTCGAAAAGCTATTGAATTTCGTATGGAAGGACGCTTGCCCCTGACATCATCTCCTAGCCTTTTTTATGAAATCCCTCCTACGAAGATTATCGATAATAAAACGTCCTTATCTGAAGGACACACTCTCACCATACCATTTCCCCCCGTATCGAAGGATTTGACTTCAGACTGAACCACTATAGCCTTTCCTCTTCAATTGTCCCTGCAATGTGAGCATGGTGTATCACAAAACCCCCAGGAAACGCTTTCAGGTCTAGTCACACTTGTTTTCTTCAGCACGTCCAGGCAGTACGCGCCGATGCACCGTGAATCCTTGCGGGAAGTGAGTCAGCATGGCGTCTTCAGATAAGGTTATATCGTGTTGCGCTGCCCAGTGATATGCCTCTACCCACGCCTCTTGTTCATCCACTGCATAGAGCGGAATCAGATGGCTCCATCCCCCCGTTCGGTAGTCTAACATCCACAAGGTTTTTGTACTCTGCATACTCAAGCCTCTTCTTTGTTTGTCGATAGTGCATTCTAAGTACGTACTTAGCAATATATACTGAGCATGATACTTCTGTCAATACGTACTTGCTGGTACAATCTAAGCACTACCATGTAATGAGAGAGCCGATGATACGCTTGCGAGTAAAAGAGGTCGCTCAAGAAAAGGGGTTCAGCTTGGGCAAATTATCGCGTGCCTCTGATGTGGCTTATAACACCGTGAAAGCCATCTATCGAAATCCCTACAAAGAAGTGACGACGACCACGCTCAACAAGCTAGCGTCGGCGTTGGGTGTGCGTGCCTCTGAACTGCTAGAGGATGTATCAGAGCAGACGTAAAGGACGGTGTCGCATGGCAGAGAACTACCTGTACTATGGGGACAATCTGGATATTTTACAACGCTACGTCAAGGATGAGTCAGTAGACTTGATTTATCTTGACCCACCATTTAATAGCAATCAGGATTATAACGTCTTGTTTGCTGAAAAGAGCGGGGGACGCTCTGCTGCACAAATCAAAGCATTTGGCGATACGTGGAAGTGGGATCAGGTTGCTTCAGAGACCTATACCCAAGTGGTAGAAGTGGGTGGAAGAGTTTCAGAAGCATTACAAGCGTTTCGACAACTGCTTGGCATGAATGACATGTTAGCCTACTTGGTCATGATGGCTCCCCGTCTTGTCCAGTTACGGCGTGTCCTCAAGCCGACAGGCAGTATCTATTTGCATTGTGACCCCACAGCAAGCCACTACTTGAAAGTGTTGATGGATAGCATTTTCACTGCTCAAAACTTCCGTAATGAAATTATCTGGAAACGTGCCAATGCACACAATGACCCAAAGAGGTTCGGGCGCATCTCCGATACCATTCTCTATTACAGCAAAACAGCAACACCCATCTGGAATGCTCACTATACTCCCTATCGGGAAGAATATTATGAAAGCCATTTCAAAAAAGATGAGAAAGAAAGGTACTATCGAACCGTTCCCCTTGATGCACCACGACATGGGGAGGGGAGTCCAGGTCTCTTGTATGAATGGCATGGGAAGCTCCCTGCTCCTAGTCGCACATGGGCTGTCCGTCGTGAGACGATGGAAGAATATGAGCAACAAGGGCGTCTTGTCTACACACGTACGGGCACACCGACCCTTTTGCAGTTTGCTGATACCATGCCAGGGGTACCACTACAGAATATCTGGACAGATATCCCTCCTGTGAATCCGCAAGCTCGTGAACGTCTTGGGTATCCCACGCAAAAGCCTCTTGCGTTGTTAGAACGCATTATTCAAGCGAGTAGCAACGAGGGAGATATCGTACTTGACCCATTCTGTGGATGTGGCACAGCCATTGACGCGGCACAAAAGTTACATCGTCATTGGATTGGTATAGATATCACCACGATTGCTATTAATCTTATCAAAACACGCTTACTTGATACCTATGGTGCTGACATTGTCAAAACGTACCGAGTGCGGGGAGAACCAAAGACCTTCTCTGAAGCGCAAGCATTAGCAGAGCAGGACAAATATCAATTCCAATGGTGGGTTTTGGGTCTCGTCTATGCACGCGGGGATGAGGAAAAGAAGGGAGCCGATCATGGGATTGATGGGCAACTCTACTTTCACGATGAAGTAGGCGGTAAAACCAAACAGGTGATCTTTTCCGTCAAGGGAGGGCATACCAGTGTCAAGGATGTCCGTGATTTACGCGGGGTAATAGACCGTGAGAAAGCAGAAATAGGGGTACTACTCACGTTGCAAGAATCGACGCAACCGATGCGTACAGAAGCAACAGGAGCAGGTTTCTATACGTCTCCTTGGGGCAAGCACCCACGCTTACAAATCCTCACGATTGAAGAACTTTTAGAAGGGAGACAGGTCAATATGCCACCCATCAAGCAAGTGAATGTCACCTTCAAAAAAGCCCCTAAAGCCAGGAATGAGCAAGCAGCCATCCCTACGCCCCTGTTTGAGGAATAATCTACATTATGTGCAGACCCCCGACTTTGTGTGCAGAGGAGACTTTATGTGCAAAGCCCGTTCAACGCCCAGACGGGAGCCAGGCTCTGAGCTTCAAGACGGGATATGTTGTTGACTCCTCGCCAGCAGTAGTATAGAGTCAAGGTCTCTAATCGATACGTAACTGTATAGTGTACAATAACTGGCGACTCCACGGCTTTATGCAGATGCTGACCTACAAGTGTTTGCGCTATGGGAAAGAACCCTCTATAATAGACGAACGCGATACGATCAGGATGTACTTTGTGTGCAAATGTATTGAAGGGCAGTATTCACCTGCATGACCATCGACACCGATTTCCACAGCCATGTCGCGCGCAGTTCCGCCTTGCAGATGGCACAGGCCGCCAGAGAAAAAGGGCTGCGCATACTCGGCCTTTCAGAGCACATATTTCAGATGACAGAGGCGCAGCCCACCTTGCAGCACATGCCGCAGGAGGGTCCCCTGCTCTCATTCGCCGTATATAGCGATGCAGTGCGCTCAGCCGAGCGACAAGCTCACATCGAGACGCGCCTGGGGTTGGAGGTAGACTTCATTCCCGGCATGAATGAGCGCATCCAATCCTTCTTGCCGGGCCATGATTGGGATTTTCTCATCGGGTCGGTGCATGCAGTCGATGGTATAATTTTCGGACAAGAAAGCATCTCAAGCCGGGAAAAGGGTGAAGAGCGCTGGCTGCGCTATTTTGCGCTCTTACGCGAGGCTGCGACGTGCGGCGTATTCAGCCTGGTCAGTCATCCAGTGCGCATGCGTGTCGGAAATGCATTCCTCCCATCAACCTTTGATGATGAACTCGAACGCCTGACCGCTGAGGCCGCGCGCTGCGATGTAGCGTTGGAGATCAATGGCTACGATGCGCTGCATTATCCGAGCCTTGTGCGCAAGCTTGCCAGAGCCTGCGTCCTGCACAACACCCCCATCAGCGTTGGTTCAGACGCGCATAATCCCGCCGAGATCGCTCAGGCTCACCAGCTTTCAGAAGAAATCCTGCGCAAGACGGGTATCAACAGGATCAGGATTTGGAGTAAGATGGAACCAGATACCTGCCAGTTTTAACACCACCCCAGGGCGGGAACAAGCCCACGCCCTTACCCTGGACGGGTGGGCGTCCCGCTCGTATAGGGTAGGGGCGGGGCTTGCCCCCGCCCTGGAGACTCGCACGCCTGTGCTTAAGTTCGCACCTATGGGGGCGTACCCTTGCAGTCGCCCTGGTAATAATTCATGGCTCTTGGGGTTCCTACGGCACCTCAATGCGGTCCCACCCCGGCACTATCAGCGTCGTCGCAGGCGAGGGAGTCAGCATCACAAACTGCTTTCCGGTCGCCAGATCATCCGACCACACCTTGCTACTGCCATTGGCATAGGACGCCACCACTATCAGCGCGTGACCGTAAGGCGCGAGGGCTACATTAGTCGTATCGCAGATGGTCTCTCCACTGATTGAGGCAGTTTCCCCGACGAATGAGGGAGCGCACAAGGAAATCGCGCCAGGAGCAGCGTCGCTCAACAATACGCGGTCTTGCTGCGGCGTTGCGCCCAGCTGCACCACCTGAAAACGATGATCCACTTCGCGCATAATTACCAGCGAATCATCAGGCGCATAGCCAATAGGCGTCCCATCGCCACGAATCACCCCGCCTCTCGTGCCATCGCTGCTCATAGCATAAATTCCCGCCTGACCGGCAGGACCCTCATTCTTGTAGTATACCGTCAAGCCGTCGGGGCTGAGCCAGAAATCGCCGCCCGTCGAATGCGCCGTGACCTGCTGCACAACGCCGCTTGTGATATCAATGCGGAAAAGGGTATCTACTGAGCGGTCAGGCCCGCCGAGGAAGTACAGGTACCCGTCGCGATAGAACTTCAGCGCCTGCACCCGTAAAGACGGCAGAAACGGCTGAGCCAGCCCCGTCTGCGTATTCACCTCAATCACACCTGCATCTATCGTCGCAATCAGCGCGTGAATACTATCTGGCATCCAGATGGCATTCAGAACATTGTCCTGTCCCGACTCGTAAAAATAGCCCTGGCCGGGCAATTGATGCAACGTATAGAAGAGCGTGCGCTGGCCAATATCCACGTGATAGAGCATATCGAGCCCAGACGAAGCCACTCCGTCGAATTGGATGTTCGCGCCCAGATTGGCCAGTAAACGATGATCCCCGTTCAGATAGTTATAGCTGGAAACGAAATGGTAGGTTGTACCTGTCCCCGTAATCAGAACCACCCCATTCCAACCGCCGAATGGGTCAAGCACCGGTACCGTCGGGGTACCAGGCGCCGTCGCAGTTGGTGTTACATTGACACCTGGTACAGGCGCGGCTCCCTTGACGAGAAGCTGGTCCCAACCAATCAAGTGTCCGTTAGCGTCAGGAGCATAAGTGAATAGTTCTCGCGAAGTTTTTGCAGTGAGATCATCATACCAGACACCGCGAGGAGTATCGTCCTGGTTGCCATCCTGCACAATCAATCCGTGACCATCGGGAGCCAGCATGACATCGCCAGGCCCAATCAAGGCCGTTGTCGGGGCAGCGTTTTTCAGCAATACCTGATCTTGCTGTGTCCCTTGCCCTAACTTCACCACCTGGTAGTTATTTGAAGCGGCCTGTAAAAAAAGCAGCGCGCGGTCCGGTGTGAAACCGAGTAGGATACCCCTCCGATTGAGTGATTGTAACCCCGATCCATCGCTATTCACCATGTAGAGTCCAGGACCGAAACGCGAGAACTGGTTGCTTTGTGCTTCACAATACAAGCGCGAGCCATCAGGATTCAAAACACAATTGGTGAAATTCACGCCCCCAGTAGCTGAGGTCAACTGCTTCCGTTCACCCGTAAGAAGATTGCTGCGAAACATCACAGTTTGTTGCGCGTCCTGGAAGTAAAGATAGGGGGAGTGATAGAAAAGCAGGTGTATATTCATCAACGACGCAAAATATTGTACCGGCGCGCCCGTGTGAATATCCAGCTCCTCAACACCGCTATGCACGCGCGCAACGAGAATATGGTCATTATCCATCCAGATCGCGTTACTCACGTCATCATTGGCTATGCTGGTAATATAGCTCCTATTACTCACCGGCTGCAGTGTGGAGTAGATGGTCTGACCCTGCTCCGAATAATCATACAGCATGTTTTTACCATCGGGAGACACCGTTTCAAACTGCACCTCCTCAGTAGATTGGATGGTTGGCGTAAGTTGTTCGCTCCGCCCGCTTGTCGTATCGACATTGTAGACGTTTGCCAGCCTGGCAACACCCGGTAGAG
>DATGGW010000509.1:0-4734 GCA_035308345.1 Ktedonobacteraceae bacterium
GCCATGAGAGGAGATTGGACATGCATCCCTTTTTCACCGAAAATCTGGCAAAGCAGCGCCGGGAAGAACTCCAGCGCGCATCAGCCGCGCAGAGTTTATCGACCAGCAAACCGCAGCGCAAAGGTGCAGTTGCTGCCTCGCCTTTGCAACATCCCGCGTTCCAGCGTCTCTGGTTGGGGCTGTCCATTTCGCGTATGGGAGATCAGCTTACCATTATCGCCTTGATCTGGTTCGTGCTGCAACTGACCGGTTCGGGCGTTGCCATTGGCCTGCTGCTATTGTGCTTCCAGCTTCCGGCTATGGTGAGCAGCCCATTGATAGGAAAGCTGCTTGACCGCTGCCAGCCGCGCTTGATTATGAGCATCGACAACTTCGGGCGGGCAGTAATCATTGCCGCCATACCGTTTTTGTATTGGAGCGGCACCTTGCATCTCTGGATGGTCTATGGCCTGGCGCTGTGCGCCGGAATACTTGCGCCTGCCACCGAAGTCGGAGTGCGTGTCGTCATTCCCAGGCTTGTGACTTGGAAAGAACTGGAACGCGCCAACGCCCTTTCGTCGATCAGTTGGGACGCCGCTACATTGGTCGGGCCGGCTATAGCGGGATTTCTGGTGCTGTTCATCAACGCCCCGGCTGTGTTGCTGCTTGACGCTGCCACGTTTCTATTCATGGGAGCAATGGTAGGTTCGCTGCCGCGCCTTGCGCAAACGCAAGCCGTCGAGCAAGCATCACCTGGCAAGAGAACCCTGCTGGGATTTGGAACAATCATTGCTACTCCAGGCGTGTTGTGGCTGACCATGCTGACACTGCTGTTTCTCTTCGCGCAGGGATTGACGGAGGTTGCTATACCACTCTACAGCCAGAGGATGCTGGGCGCGGGTTCGGCTGGCTACGGCCTGCTGATGTCGGCGTTCGGCGCGGGTTCGCTGCTTGCCCTTGCCCTGCTCAGCCAGCGTTGGGCGAGCCGCGAACGCCAGGGCGTCACACTCGCGCTGATCCTTTTGTTTAGCGGTCTATTGCTGCTCCCTCTGCTCCTGATACATAACCTTCCTGTAGCTATGTTCGTACTGGCTCTGGCCGGGTGCGCTGCCGCGCCGTATTACGTGGTCGAACAGTCGCTCATACAGCGTATTGTGCCTGAACAACTGCGCGGGCAGATCTTTGGCGCGCGCGGCGCGATCAACGTGGCGGGCTACCCGCTTGGCGGCGCGGTTGGCGGCATTTTGTTGGGGGTAATGGCTGCGCCGCTGGTAATCGGCGTCCCGGCCCTGCTGTGCATAGCGATGGGCGGCGCCTGCCTGGTTTCTCCGACCATACGAAGTTTGAGACGTGTTATGCCTGAATCGCTTGCCAGAACAGATTAGCCAGCCGCGCATACCCGGCGGGGCTGGGATGGAAGCCATCGCCGCTGATATATTCGGGGTGCGCGGTAATCTCGCTGCCATGACTGAAGAGGTCAACCAGCGTGACGCCATAGCGGGCAGCCTGCTGCGCAATACCCGCGTTCCAGCGCTGGATTTCCTGGAGCATTTGCGCCTTCTGTGCGGCAGTATCACCGGCGAAGGCGGGCAGGCGCGTCAAATCGGGCAGGTCGGCCATGAAGATGCGCGCGTGCGTCCTGCCGCGCAATTGCGAGAGCAGGGTGCCGAGGTTTTGCATATAGTCATCGTAGGTGACGCCGCCGATAAAGTCATTGGCGACCAGCCACACCGTAATCAAATCCGGTGAAGTGCTCAAGGCCAGCGGCAGTTCTGCGGTCAGCGCGTCGCGCAGTTGGATGCCACTGATGCCCAGGTCTAATGCATGCGAACCTTTGGGCAGGTGCGCTGCAACCAGCGGCACGTAGCCCTGCGAGACGGGGACGTTGCTGCCCACGCCCACCGCGTCCGAAGCCCCCAGCGCCACGTAGACCACCGGTTTGCTCAGAAAGCCTGCTGCCGTTGGCTGCGCTTGTACGGATGAATTTGAGCCTGTCGGTTTGTGATTGGCTGCTTGCCGTGCCGGGGAGCCGGCATTGCCCGCGCAGCTTGCAAGCATGAGCGCGATGGATAACAGGGACAGCCCTGTGAGTGTGCGCACTTTTATTGATACAGCTTTGTAGGACAAGTTGGTTCTCCCGGAGAAATTTCACATAGTTGACATTTAGAACGCAAGGCGACCGCGTATTTAGAATGAAGGGCCGCAAGGGTACGCCCCTACAATGACTACGAGAACGACGGTCTTAAGGCGTTTATCCCCGGTCAACCATCTCCAGTTTGCCGGTCTCGATATCGATTACCAGCCCATGTACGGGAATCTTCGGGAGATATGAGCTATTGCGAATAACGCTAACCACCTCGCGCACGTTGACATGCAGGTCGCTGAACGTGCCAAGCCAGTCGAACAGGCCCTGCATATCACCCAAACCCTTTACCTGGATAAGCCTGTCAGGGTCTACACCGAGCGCCTGCATTGACGCGGTCAGCGCGGCAGGGTTGGCATGTGACAGCCCGCACTGCGTGTGACCGATGACGGCGATCTCGCGCACGCCCAGCAGGTAAATGCCACCGGCCAGCGAGCGAATCAGGTCGTTACCTGCACCCTCACGCTCGATTTTAGAGATGGTTGCCCCGGCTGTGCGCAGTTCCAGCACATCGCCGCGCTGCAGGCCAAGCGCCTGCTCGAACATGTCCACCAACCGGCAGTCCATGCATGTGACGACTGCCATATGTTTGCGCGGCGCATGTCCGATGATGGGCAGCGTGCGCTGCTGCGTGAACTGCTCGTTATAAGCCAGTATTTCGTCTATGACCATTATGATATATTCCTCTTATAATCTGTAGGGGCGATCCTTTATGGTCGCCCGCCATCCCTTTTTGCGCCTCCCAAACATGATGTGATGCCGAAGTGCGCGGGCGACCATAAAGGATCGCCCCTACAGAATGTTATTCCCCCTGTACGGCGGAGTAGCTGGCCTTGCCGTCGAAATTGTAAAGGTTCTCGATCTTGATGAAGTCGTATCCAGCGGCGGCGATGCGCTCAAGCAGGTGAATGATCTGGGAATGGGTGATGGTCGCGCCGCGATCATGAGCCATGAAGCGGCAGCGCCAGTGGTCGGTGGTGAAGGTTTCGGGCATACCTTCCGGCCACACTTTCGCGCCGCGATTGGTAATCATCGTCAGTTCCAGCCCGTTGCTGCCAACCCGCTTGAAGGTTTCACCCAGTTGATCGGGGGTGCCGCTGTGCCAGTCCAGGAAGACATCCACCCCCACCAGGTCCTTCTGCTCGTTGGAGGGTGTGCTGGCGATGGGCGCGTAGGACGTGTGCCGGGGCGCGCTGGCGTAGCTGACGGCCTTCAGTATTTCTGGCGCCTGTCCCAGGCGGGCGATCACCGCGTCAGCAAACTCGCGCGTGCCAACTTTTTGCTTGCTGATGCCATCATGGTAGATATCGTAGGTATGCACGCCGTCTTCGATGGTGCGCAGCCAGGCGTTGTGGACGCCTGTCGCGACATCCGGCTGGTCGATGTGAACCAGCATCATGACCGCGCCAAGCAGCAAACCCGATGGATTGGCCAGGTTTTGTCCCGCGCGCCGGGGAGCGGAGCCATGAATGGCCTCGAACATGGCGCAGCGGTCGCCGATATTGGCCGAGCCTGCCAGCCCGACCGAACCAGCCACCTGCGCTGCAATGTCAGACAGGATGTCGCCGTACAGGTTGGGCAGCACGATTACATCGAAAGCTTCCGGCGTATCGGCAAGCTTGGCCGAACCGATGTCCACAATCCAGGCTTCGTTTTCGATGTCTGGGTAGTCGCTGGCGATCTCGTTGAAGACTTTGTGGAACAGGCCATCCGTCAACTTCATGATGTTGTCCTTCATGAAGCAGGTTACTTTTTTGCGATTGTGGCTGCGCGCGTATTCAAAGGCGTAGCGCACGATCTTTTCGCTGCCGGGGCGGCTGATAAGTTTGAGACTTTCCACCATGTCGTGGGTTTGGCGGTACTCGATGCCCGTGTAGAGGTCCTCTTCATTTTCACGCATGATGACCACATCCATCGTAGGATGTTTGGTCTCGACAAATGGATAATAGGAGACGCAAGGACGCACGTTGGCGTACAGTCCGAACATAACGCGCGTTGTGACGTTCAGGCTCTTGTACCCGCCGCCCTGGGGCGTGGTAATGGGAGCCTTGAGAAATACCTGGGTGCGGCGCAGGGACTCCCACGCGCCCGGCTCGATGCCCGCGCTGATGCCCCGCAAATAGACCTTCTCGCCGATTTCGACCTCTTCAATATCTATACGCGCGCCTGCAGCCTGGATAATGCGCAGGGTGGCGTCCATAATTTCTGGCCCGATGCCATCTCCTCGTGCTACAGTTATAGGAACGTTATTCGACATAGTAACACCTTGTCCTCTTTCGATGTGACGTTTTTTTGCTGCTTCAGTTTAGCATAGCAGCGAGGTAAGGGGCAAGTATGGTCAGGGTGACAGGCGATCGCGAGGGTCGCCCCTACTTTACTATCCAGGGCTTCCATCTTTTTCCTTGATCGGGTTCCAGAGTGGATAAGGGATGCCCGCCAGCCGGTTAATGGCGAGGGCTTGCAGCGTTAGCAGCACGACGGCAATTAATAAGAGCAGCAGTTGCCAGGGTTTGGTGAGAATGCCGAGCGAGATAATCAGCGTTGTTGCCCCCGCCGGAGGATGAGGCGACCTGGATAACACCATCAGGCCGGCAGTCAGGCCGAGCGAGAGC
>DATGGW010000510.1:0-3962 GCA_035308345.1 Ktedonobacteraceae bacterium
AGGCCAACACGACACCGATCTTCTGGCGCATGCCTTAGAATAGCCTTTCAATGGCCGCTTTAGCTCTACATCGAAGCGCGCCACCACGTCGTCCAGCAGCACGGGTTGGCGGCCCTGCAAGCGCGAGAAGTAGTCGATGACCTGCTTTCCGGTCATCTGCCCCGGCAGGCGCACATCACCGGGCAGGTAGCCGATGCGCTGGTGCAGTTCCATTTTGTCGCGCTGCGCGTCTAGCCCCAGCACGCGCAGCGTGCCGGACGTGGGACGAATGACATCGAGCATACAGCGTATCGTGGTAGTTTTGCCCGCGCCATTTGGCCCCAGGAAGCCAAAGATCTCGCCCTGCTCCACGCGCATCGAGATGCCTTTGACGGCCTGCATCTTTCCATATGATTTGTGTAGAGTATCAATAACGATTACTGGTTCTTGAGTAGTCATGATGTAGCCTCCTCCTGATCTATTTTATTTCTGATAGCCAAGACGTTATCGAGAGACGAAATTAAAGTGTTCGCAACCTCTTGTTTGGTCTTCTCGTCTGGTTGTGGACCTGGGGGCGCAAATACTCTTTTGACCGCCTCAGTCACCATCTCCACAACCTCCTCATCGGAATATTTGAACTCGTCGGGCATATACTGGTCGATTACTAAAAAACCTATCGTGATGGCATCGAGCATATACACCTGCCTGTGAGCATCTATATCATCACGTACCACTCCACGACTGCGAACGGATTCAATGAGCGCGAGCGATTGTGCGACTTGTTGCGGGAAGCTCTCGCTGGTATACTCTTTGCGCATCCATTCACCGAGCAGGTCGGTATCCTTCAAAAACATCGCTTTCATAAGCGGACTCTTCATGGTCGCCAGCATCGAGTGTTTCGTTATCCCATATAAAGTTCCCCCGTCGGGATCACTGGCGATCCGCCGCTGGAAGTCCTTCACCAGGCGATTATATTCGCGCCGCATCAGTGCCGTGAACAGATCCTCGCGCGTCTTCCAGTGCAGGTAGATCGTCCCTTTCGCCACACCTGCCAGTCGGGCGATGTCATCGATCGTCGTTTTGTTATATCCCCAGCGCAACATCAACTCAGCCGCGGCGTCCAGAATCCTGTCTGCGCGTTCTTCTCGCTTCGAGCGTTCCTCTATTCGACCATGTTCAGCTTTGTGTTGGCTTGCCAATACGCTGCCTCCATTTTCACGACTAAATGACTGAATAGGACTGATGACTGAATTTGCTTATCTGGTCATAATTATAATATTGTTTCTGTCAAATGTCAAGAGATTGATGTTTTGAATTGGCTCTCCCACAGATATTTTTGGTAACCAAATAAAATCTTTTATATTACTAAAAATATAGTAACATGTAGATAAAACATTTGCAAGGGGAGAATTTACACAAATCGCTATTGTCTGCGATATCATTTTCCATTCTTCCGGAGATGTCGTACAATGCCACCAGGTAAACCCGGCGGATTTCACAAAGAAGGATAGAGGGATCATGTCTGACAAGACATCACAATATAAACATACAAACCGGCTTATTCTTGAGACCAGCCCCTATTTATTGCAGCACGCGCACAACCCTGTCGATTGGTATGCCTGGGGCGAAGAAGCTCTGCAAAGGGCCAGGGAACTCGATAAGCCCATTTTGTTGAGTGTCGGCTATTCCGCCTGTCACTGGTGTCATGTGATGGAACGCGAATCCTTCGAAAATGAGGAGATCGCCGACCTCATGAACCAGTATTTTATCTCCATCAAGGTTGATCGCGAGGAGCGGCCCGATATCGATGCCATTTATATGCAGGCGGTGCAGGCGCTCACCGGGCAGGGTGGTTGGCCCATGACCATGTTCCTTATGCCAGACGGACGCCCTTTTTATGGCGGCACTTATTTTCCACCGCGTGACCGGCACTATGGGAGCGAAATGATGCCGGGCTTCCCACGTGTATTGCTGACGATGGCCGAAGCGTACCATAAGCACCGCGAGCAGATCGAGGAACAGGCGCAGCAAATCGCTGATTACCTGCAAAAACGCAGTAGCACGCCCCTGGCAGGAAGAGGTGGTGAACTGCCCATCGGTACGCTGCCACTGGAGATGTTAGGCGCTGCCAGCCGCGAACTGGCGGCGGAATTTGACCCGGCAAATGGCGGTTTTGGCAACGCTCCCAAGTTCCCAAATACGATGTCTCTGGAGTTTCTGCTGCGCATGCACCTGCATCGTGTACGCGGTGAGATTGGCAGCAAAGCGACTCACCCCGAACTGGATATCGCTGAAACGAGCCTGCGCAAGATGGCGAATGGAGGTATCTACGATCAGTTAGGCGGCGGCTTTCATCGTTACTCGGTCGATGCTGAATGGCTGACGCCGCACTTCGAGAAGATGCTCTATGATAATGCCCTGCTCAGCCGGGTCTACTTGCATGCCTATCTTTTAACAGGCGATGCATTCTATCGCCGCATCGTCGAGGAAACGCTGGACTATATTGCGCGCGAGATGATCTCGCCGGAAGGCGGCTTCTTCTCCACGCAGGACGCCGACAGCGAGGGCGAGGAGGGCAAATTTTTCACCTGGACGCCCGAAGAGATTGAAGCTGCTCTGCCAGGAAAGATTGCCGCGCTTTTTATGCGCTATTATGATGTATCGCAGCGCGGCAACTTTGAGGGTAAAAATATCTTGCATGTCGCGCAGGACGCACAAACAGTGGCTGACGAGGCGCAGGTGACCAAGGAACGTTTGCAGGGTGCGCTGGAACGCGGGCGCAAAGCGCTTTTTCAATTGCGCGAGCAGCGAGTCAAACCGGGGCGTGACGAGAAGATACTCACCTCGTGGAATGGGCTGATGCTGCGCAGTTTTGCGGAAGCAGCGCGTTTCCTGGAGCGCGCCGACTATCTCGAGATTGCTCGCCGGAATGCCACATTTCTGCTTGGGAAATTGAGGCGTAACGGGCGTATCCTGCGCACCTATAAGGATGGACAGGCAAAACTGAATGGCTACCTGGAGGATTACACATTTCTAGCCGATGGGCTGCTGACGCTGTACGAGGCCGACTTCCAGCCGCGCTGGTTTGTGGAGGCGCGCCATTTAGTGGATGAAACCATCAGGCTCTTTGCCGACGAGCAAAATGGCGGCTTCTTTGATACGGGCAGCGACCATGAAACGTTGGTCAGTCGTCCCAAAGATATCATGGATAACGCTACTCCTGCGGGCAACAGTGTGGCCATCGATGTGCTACTGCGCCTGGCGGCGTTCACGGGGGATGCATCCTATCGCCAGCGCGCCGACGATTACCTGCGTTCGCTTGCTGACATCATGGCGCAGCACCCGCAATCGTTCGGTCACGCGCTCGGAGCGCTCGATTTTGCCATGTCGCCCGTCAAGGAGTTTGCCATCATAGGAGATCCTCAAGCGGCTGACACCCAGGCTCTGCTGCGCGTCATAAACAGCCGCTTTCTTCCAAACAGCGTGCTGGCCTGCGCCGACGCCGGAAATAATGAAGGGGACCAATTCATTGCGCCCGCCGTGCCATTGCTTGAGGAGCGGCCAGCGCGTGACGGCAAAGCCACCGCCTATGTCTGCCAAAATTTCGCCTGCCTCGCGCCGGTGACGACGCCAGAGGAGCTGGAGGGGCTGCTTTTAGCGTAATCCAGGGCGACTGTCTAGCAATCCCCGCATTTTAAGGCACGAGGGCGACCGCAAGGGTCTCCACCCAACACAACCCCGCCCCCGCCCTTACAATGATTACGAAAGAGCGTTCATTGTAGGGGCGGGAGCGGTTGGGAAGATGGGTGGGGACCCTTGCGGTCGCCCTTTAGAATTTACATCGTTCAATCATTGACGTAGCGCATCTCGCCTTTGACATCGTGGCGGCAGAGAAGGCCACTGCTTGCCAGTTGCTCCAGGGCGAGGATAGCGGCGGCCTGTTCCTTGCGGCCCGGTTCTTTTCTGTGCGGTGGAGTGAAGGC
>DATGGW010000511.1:0-14374 GCA_035308345.1 Ktedonobacteraceae bacterium
TCTGCTTGCAGGATGGGCAGCGCATTCCTGACATGCCCATGTCCATTTTTGCCGTTCAATTTTGCCTGAGCGGGCATCTCCTGCATACCTGGGGTATCGCTTATGACGCGCGGGCGCGTCCATGTGGGCGCGCGCCCACACTGCTCATCAATTGCGGCCAGCGCGCTCTGCACGAGTTCGAGTGAATAATCTCCCACGCGCGGCAAGAGTCCATTCCGTTTGCCATACACCTTGACACGCGGCCCATTTTCGGCAATCATCGCCAGCACCTGCGTCTCGATCAAGGGGTCTAACTCTTCCAGCACGAGCACGCTATCCAGTTGTGACAGGAAGTTCAGTATTTCCTGCCGGGGCAGTGGATGTACCATACCAAGTTTCAGCACCGGCACATCCGCGAACCACCGCGGCGCGCGCTGGCGCAGTTCTTGAAGATAGCTAAAACTCACGCCTGCTGCGATGATGCCGCAGCGTTTGCCCTGTTCTCCCTGCGCAGTCGCCGGCAACGTAAATACCGGGCTGTGTTCGTTGTTCCGGCATAATTCTCCTGCCAGTTCCAGTCTTTTGATGGCGCCGGCATGCTGGTCCCGGCACCATTGGGGAGCCGCTTTTGTAAATTTGGCGAGGTCGCGTGGAAAGGAGGCCGGGCGTTGACGGGTATCACGCTCGATCTGGCCCACCTTCATAGCAGTGATGGCATTGGCGACTGCCGTTGTTCCCAGCACGAAGACGGGCGCGCCTGTCTGCTCCGATAGAGCAAAGGCCTGGCGAGTCATGCTGTACGCTTCTTCGGGGTTGGCCGGCATGAGCAGCGGCAGCGATGCCAGTTGCGCATAATAGCGTGTGTCCTGTTCAACCATGCCATAGTAGACGCCCACATCATCGACGGTATAGATAACCAGCGCGCCCAGCACGCCGCTATGCGCAATGGAGAGCAGCGAATCCGCCATCACGTTTACCCCGGACATCTTCATCGCCACGAAACTGCGCTTGCCCGCCCAGGCCCCGCCGGTCGCGACTTCAAGCGCCACCTTCTCATTGACGCTCCACTCTATGGCTATGCCGTACTGTTGAGCTATGGGTAGAAGTGCAGTGATAGCCTTAGTGCTGGGATTGCCGGGATAGCCTGTCGCGACATCGACGCCAGCTTCCAATGCTGCGCGCGCTACTGCTTCATCACCTGTTAAAAAGAGCCGTTTGCCGGGCATGGTTAGAACGTTCACGAGTCGATCCTCTTCGCATAATGGTGTTCCAGGTGGAACGATTGAAAAACCTTAATATAGTTAGTGTATGTTATACGTTTGCGGTTTGTCAAAGACATAACAAAAACCAGGAATGACGCCTCTACATACCAGGGCGGGAACAAGCCCCGCCCGTACCCTGCTACGAAGCGGCTATGCGAAGCCGTATAGGGTACGGGCGGGGCTTGTCCCCGCCCTGTTTATGTGATCCTGAGATGTACCTTAGTCCGCCAGTGCCTCAGCGCCAACGGCGCCGCTGGCTATCACCTGGCGGCGTTTGAAACCAAACCAGTAGATTGCACCAATGACAAGCAGGATAGCCAGCGTTAGTTCAAAAAGCGGCGTGCCTCCAAGCACGGGCACATTGGCTACACCTGGGAAAGCCAGACCTACCGCCGAGTTGGTATAGATGCTGCGCAATCCGCCAAACCACAGGAAGTTAATGATCATTACTCCGCCGTAAATCAGCGCCAGTATGTTGATTGGAATGCCCCAGACGCCCAGGCTGAAAGGAGCCTTAGTCCTGGGCCAGCCTTGCATGCGAGCCCTGAGTGAGGCAATATTGTTCAAGAAGTACGACGTGTAAATCAAGCCTGTCGCACCCACTACGATAATACCAATGGAATTGGGGAGATTGATCAGAGCCAGGAGGGGAATGGCGGAGAGCACGGCAACTGCAATTCCTGCCCACATAGGTGTGCGTAACGTTGGATTGACAGCTCCCCAGGCTCTTCCAAACGGAAGACGTTCGTCACGTCCCATCGAGAACATCAGGCGAATCGTCGCCGACTGGATGGCCAGCGTGCAGACGCATACCGCGATGAACACTACACCCAGGTAGATATTGCCCCAGGAGGTGCCAAGCGCACTCTGAATGATGGCAGGAAGGGCCTGCGTGAAGTTTGCGCTATTAGCGATACTCTCGATGTGGTTTAGACTCTTGATAGAAAGAATAGTGCCGCCCAGGAAAAGTATACCGGCGATGGCAGAGAGTCCAATGGCCCATAGGACACCGCGCGGCGCATTCCTTTGAGGGTCCCTGGTTTCCTCACCAAGTGTTCCTGCCGTGTCGAAGCCGTAGATCACGAACAGAGACATGAACATCGCGGCGGCAAAAGCTCCGAAGTAAGTGTCGCCGAAGCCCGGCGTCCATTGTCCTCCGAGAGATGCGCTGGAGACCGGTGAGCCGGTGAAGAGGAAACTGAGCGGCTGGTGATTGAAGAAGATCAACAGCACCAGCGCGAAGCCTATCATACCAATGATCTCGGCTACCACGCCAATGTTATTGATGATACTTACCAGCCTCACCCCTGCAATGTTGATGATTGTGCCAACAACAATCGAAACCAATGCGATGAAGACGGCGCTGGGTAATCCTATGATCGTTGCCGGAATGCCGGGGAAAATAGCGAGTAAGGGAATTGGAATGGTAAACGCTACACCCGTGATTGTGAGAACGCCGGCAAAGAAGTAAATCCAGCCGGTGAACCAGCCCAGCGTATGTCCCGATAGACGTTTACTCCACTGGTAGATGGAACCGGCGATGGGGAAGTGCGAAGCCAGTTCTGCGAAGTTCAGCGCTATGATGAACTGTCCAATTGCCACGATGAACCAGGTCCAGAAGAATCCGGGACCTCCCGCCAAGATACCAAGATAAAACAATGAAAAAGTGCCGGTCGATACGGAGATGTAGGAGAAAGCTACCGCGAAGTTGGAGAGGAACCCCAGCGTGCGCCGCAATTCCTGTTTGTAGCCAAACTTTTGCAGTAATGCCTCGTCCCGCTGTGCCTGGGATGTGTTGACTTCTGCCATGAGAGAACGCCTCCTTGTGGTAGATGCTACCACCTGTAAGAAACGCCAGTGTGAGCCGCCTGCCTCTCCATCGAGTAGTTGGTGAAGCGCAAACAAGCTGCAAGAGAATTACATGATAAAGTCTACCATATTGGCTTGCCAATAATCAATCTATCTATAGTGCGAGCAAAAAATGTGGACATTTTGTGATGACCGCATACGTCAGAAAGGGCAGGCTTGTGAATGATTGCCAGGGCGACCGCAAGGATTTCCACCTCGCACGTTGCCATTCTCAGGCTTTGCGACATACAATACCTTTAGAACAAAGAGGTTCTTTATTTTTCATTTGAAAGGATAATGCAATGCGAAGCAAAATAACGGTTATCGGAGCGGGCTTTGTCGGGAGTACGCTTGTGCAGCGCCTCGTCGAGCGCGACTATGCTGACTTGGTCATGTTCGATATTATACCAAATATGCCCCAGGGTAAAGCCCTCGATATGTTACAGGCCGGGCCGGTGCTTGGCTATGATTCGCTGGTTGTCGGCACCAACGATTATGCCGATACGGCGAACTCGGACATCGTGGTGGTAACTTCCGGTTTTCCCCGCAAACCCGGCATGAGCCGCGATGATCTTGTCAAGAAAAATCAGGAGGTCGTCGCCCAGGTAACTCAGGAAGTCGTCAAGCGCTCACCCAACAGCATCATTATCATGGTGACAAACCCGCTTGATGCTATGGCGCAACTGGCATATCATGTAAGTGGCTTCCCGCGTAACCGCGTGGTGGGCATGGCCGGCGTGCTGGATACCGCGCGCTTCCGCACCTTCATCGCGCAGGAATTGGGCGCGTCGGTGCGCGATGTGCAGGCCTATGTACTTGGTGGGCATGGCGATACGATGGTGCCGCTGGCGCGCATGTGTACGGTAGCCGGTGTACCCATCTCGCAATTGATGCCGGCCGAGCGCATCGAGCAGATCGTGCAGCGCACTCGCGACGGCGGCGCGGAAATCGTCAAACTGCTCGGCACGGGCAGCGCCTACTTCGCGCCCTCAGCCTCCGTCCTGCAGATGGTCGATTCCATCCTGCTCGACAAGAAGATGATTATGCCCTGCGCCGCTTACCTGCAAGGCGAGTATGGCATCAACGGCCTCTTCGTGGGCGTCCCGGTCAAACTCGGCGCGCAGGGCGTCGAGCAAATCGTCGAAGTCGAACTCAGCGAGAACGAGCGCACCCTGCTCAGGAAGTCGGCGGACGCCGTCAAGGAATTGGTTGAGGTCATGGGGATTTAGGTTGGCGTTCCACCAATCACTACTATAAATTCCCCCTTGAGCTTCACCTGTTGTTTCATCCATATTTGCAGAGAAGAAAGCGTTCCGCGCTCGACATGCTCGAACATCTTGGTGAGATCGTTGGCGAGCGCGGCATCCCTATCTCCCAAAACTTCCAACGCATCGCGGAGAAAGGCTGCGAGACGATAGGGGCTTTCATAATAGATGAGCGTATGCGGCGCATCCTTATCGATTTCCAGGAAGCGGCGGCGCGGGCCGGATTTGCGCGGGGGGAAGCCGCGAAAGGTGAAGCTATGCAGTGGCAGGCCGGAGAGCACGAGCGCCATCACAAAGGCGGTGGGGCCGGGTATCATCGTCACATCGAGGCTCGCGGCGATGGCGCGGCGCACCAGTGTATAGCCGGGATCGGAGATACCCGGCGTCCCGGCGTTTGTGACCAGCGCCACTGATTTCCCCTGCTTCAACAACTCCTCTATATGCTGACCGGCTCGCTCTTCATTATATTCGTGGAAGGCGACCTGGGGCTTCGAGATGTCGAAATGTTTGAGCAGCATTCCTGTCTTGCGCGTGTCTTCGCTGGCAACATAATCAACCTCGCGCAGTATAGCGAGGGCGCGCAGCGTGATATCGCTCAAGTTGCCGATAGGTGTTGCAACCAGGTATAACCTGGGCTCTTTCAACGAAGCTTTCAAGTCTCTGTTTTCACTTTGCTGCGGATCGCCTGCAACTTCTCCATCACCTCAGGCCGCTTCACCTTCAGCGTGTGCGTGCGCGGGAAATCGGCTTCCGGCCAGATAGTATAGCCGCGCACCTGCTGGTGGGAGGCGAGTTGCTTGTTGGCCTGCTGAATGGCGGCTTTGGCCTGCGAGGGATCCTCCATCAAGAGAATGCCGTACACGGTGGGCCCCTCGTCTTTTTCCATCAAGCCGATAACGACCGCATCCTTGACGGCGGGGTTGGTCAGTAGCACATTCTCTATATCTTCGGGATAGACATTTAAGCCGTTTGCCAGCACAATGAGGTTTTTCTTGCGCCCTTTCAGATAGATTCTGCCTTTATCATCTTTGCTTCCCAGGTCGCCAGTATAATACCAGCCGTTTTGAAAGGCGGCTGCCGTCGCTTCGGGGTTTTTCCAGTATCCCTGCGCCACGTTTGGCCCATGCACCAGCAATTCTCCGTCTTCAGCGATGCGCACTTCTATTCCCGGTAAAGGATGTCCGATGCTCTCGTAGGTATGATCGTTGGGGCGGGTGACAGAAACGACGGGGGAACATTCCGATGTGCCGTAGCCCTGCATTACACGGAAACCCATATTTTCCCAGCGCTCGGCCAGCTTTGGCGGTAAGTAGGCGCCCCCGCTCACAAAGAAACGGAAATGCCTGCCAAAACGCTTATGCACAGCGCCGAAGAGCCTGCGCCGCGCGCCAAATGGCAGCACGCGCGCTACGCGATGCAGCAATTCCCACTGCTTCTCTTTCTTCTGCATGCGCACCTGTCGTTCGATACCGTTCATAAAGAGTTGCAGTGCCTGTGGCACCAGCACCATACAGGTGATACCCTGCGAACCAAGCAGCCTGAGCAGCGTATCGGGGACGAGCGAGCGCGCATAGAGGGTGCTGGCTCCGGCCTCAAACACAGCCATCTCGATAGTGAGTTCAAATGTGTGACTTAAAGGGAGTATGGAGAGCGTGCGGTCATCTGAATGGATATCGACTCCCTGCAGCGAGGCCATAGCGTTGCTGGCAATATTCCAATGGCTGAGCATAACGCCCTTTGGCTGACCGGTGGTGCCCGAAGTGAAGACCAGCTCGGCCAGGTCGTCGCCACCTATTTCGGGCAGCGCGGCGGCATCCAACGCTCCCTGTGGCAGGTCGTCCAGGTCGATCAACTTCAAAGAGGGATTCTTCAGAGTCGCATATTGCTTTTGCGTCGTTATCAAATAGGTAGCCTCGGTGGTTTGCGCGATACGCTTGATGAAGTCCTCCTTTGAATTGACATCGAGGGGGACAACTACACCACCCGCGAGCAGCGTTCCGAGAAAAGCCACCATCCAATCTACCCTGCTGGCTGCCCAAAGCATGATACGCTCCCCTTTGGCGATATGCTGTTCTTGTAAATACGCCGCGAAGCGACGCACTTTCTCTTGAAGTTCAGCATAGGTGTAAGACACGATACTGCCGTCATCGGTCGGTTCGAGCAGCGCAGTACGTCCATGAAATCGTTCAACTGCGGAAGCAAATAATGTGTTGATGGTCTTCATTTGATCCCTCCCCTGTTTCAAAATAAGCGGCTCGTCTTACCGGGAAAAGGCGAAAACTCTGCGCTTATTATAGGAGAGATGCAAATAATTTACCAGTGTCGGTGTGTGGTTAATTATTTTTGAACAAACACTATTATATCGTAGTACTTTTGACTTATTTCACAGCTCTTCCTTGTGATATATTGACACTTTATTTATGATAAACTTATAGAAACAATTTCATTGAATCCATATACAACATCTGTTACGATATAGAGGTAGTTCATTTGGTAAGATATGGTACACTAAATCATATAAAAGCTATTTTTAAAATCAATGCCTCTTATTTCGATGCAAAAAACGCTATAAAACAATAAAATAACCTTCATATTTACTTTATTCCCGCTTCTCAATAAACGTCTGCCCGTATGTCCAGCGATTCTCACATTTTCTACTTGTAAATAAATGTAGATTTTGTTGACTTATGATTTACACTCTGCTATAATTAAGATAAGGAGGGTATCCAATGCATTATGCTTACTCTGGTAACAGTAGTAAGACAATGAATGGTGCATTCCGCAAACCGAGTCGAGAGAGTTCAGATCACTACTTTCATAGCAACAGTAAGCTATGGATTGACCTGGATTATGCAAAATTCCGGTATCGCGGTTCAACACATCATTTTTGAATGGATGTGTTGTTTGTGTTGTGTAGAAACAACACAGGTACATGCTGACTGAGCACGATAATCTTATAGTTGTACCAGTCCCCCCCCGACAATTAGTCTTACAAGAAAGGAAATCTACCCCGATGGCTTCAACTGAAACCACTAATGTGGGCAAAGCAGTCGCCGCTCGCGTCGGCAGCAACATACGCGAAGTTCGCACAAAATTACAATTGACTCAGGCCCAACTGGCGTCCCCTGAGTTTTCCATCTCGTATATTTCCGCCATCGAACGAGGAAAAATCCGTCCCTCACTTAAAGCGCTTTCCATCCTGGCGAAGCGTCTGGATGTGCCTCTGACATTTCTTCTGGAGGGTTCGCCCGCCGGAGCTGCGGAAGCAAGAGCGGTTGGATACTCTCCTGCCGACTCGGGCCCCGATCAACGTGTAGATGTCGATTTGTTACTGGCACATGTGTCGCTTCAGCAGCGCGAATTTGCGCAGGCCAATGAGATCCTGTCGCCCATCCAGCCGGAGCGCATTACGACCGACCAGGCATATCAGTTGTTTCTGTTGCGCGGTCAGGTGCATCTTGGCTTGAACGAGTTCCAGGAAGCGGTAGTCGATCTACGCGCGGCTGTTTCACAGGGCGAGAATATGGGCGATCTTGAGAATTCTGAGCGCGCTCGTAATCTTTTAGGCAAGGCCTATTTCTCATTGTATAACTATACTCTGGCGTTAGAGAATCATGTACGCTGCGCAAGTGTCTTAGAGAATCAACAAATCAACGATCCGATCTTTGCTCTAGATGTTTTCAGCAACCTTGCGAACGATTTTTTCCGTCACGGCGACCTGGATAGAGCAATTACCTATTATCATAAGGCGCTTGCTACCCTTGATGGTATGAAACGCGATAGCAAGAGTTTCGCAGAGAAATATATGGAGATCGGCCGCCAGTATAAGAATGCTGGCAAGGTCGTCATGGCGCGTGAGTATATCATGCGCAGCCTGGCAATTTATGAGATGCGCGACGAGCAGCGTACTGTTGGTCTCACCCATCAACGCCTGGGCAAGGCGCTTGAAAAGCAGAACGATCTCGACGGAGCAGAGCAGGAATACCGGCAGGCCATCTCTATCGAAGAGGAACTCGAGGACGATGTGACATCTTCCATTTGCCACACCAGCCTTGCCGAACTGCTGGTCAAGCGCGGTAAAACGGCTGCGGCTGAACAAGAGGCTCAGGCGGCCCTCACGTCCGCGCAGCGCAGCGCAGATGCGCAGACACAGGGTCAGGCTCTGATAGCTCTTGCGCAGTTGCGACATAACGCGAAAGATTTCAAAGGCGCTGATGAACTTTTCTCCCAGGCGCTCAATCTACTGGACGAGTCAAGTTCGCATGAATTGGCAGGCGTGGCCTATTCGCGCTATGCGAATTTGCTGGAGCAGCGCGGGGAAGTCCAACGCAGTCTGACTGCCTTTAAGAAAGCCTACCAGCACCAGCTGCAAGGGAATCGCGGCGAAATGGAATAGCGGTAAAAACTGGGGTGCGAGGGTTTCCCTCGCATCTTTTTTTATCTTCCTGGATCATTAAAAACAAGTGTTTTGAAGTTTTTTGCATGTAAAATCGCAACTATTCAGAAGAACGTAAACTTGCATACATTCCCCAAACTATCCGCAAACGTCAGTTTGTATGTTACAATAAAGTCGCGTGCTCATCGGTTAATCGCGCGGCTGGCGGGTGTTGCTGGCACGAGTACCTGCGCTTCGGAGGATTCATTAGTATGCCATTCACGGCGCACGATCTACGCTATCATTTAGAGCAACATTATGCATCCCTTTATGCCTATCTGCAACAACGCGCCCAGCGTTTTTTAGGGCCGCTAGCTTTCGATGCGATTGAAGTCGATCAGGTGGTTGGCCATGTGATAGAACAACTGGCTCACCTGCATATCCTGGGCGGGGGCGATTCCGCGCCAGAAACCGTGCTTGACAGGTTAACTAATGCCCAGTTCTATGCCTTTCTGAATCGCTGCGTAAAAAATAAAGCTATCGATCGCCTGCGCAAACATCGTGCTCCAACGAGCGCGCTCGCTGAACTTGAAAGGCCAGGCGCGCAAGACGACGAAATGCAGCCGATGGAGAATGTCGTCGAAACGTTATGGGGGACAATACCCTTTGCCACGCCCGAAGAAACTGCGCTTGAGGCCGCTTCCCAGCAAGCACTGCGCCAGTTGCTCAAACATTGTATCAAGGCTTTGAGCGCTGCTCCACATCAACTAGAAGCAGTCTTAGAGGAACTGGAAGAGTTAGACGCGCCCGAACTGGTGCAGGAGCTTCGCCAGGAATGCGGCATTCCGGCTGCCGACGCGCCTCTTGCCCATGCCAGCCAGCATAAAGATCACGCCCACAAAAAATTACGCCATTGCTTGCAGCAGAGCAGCACAAATTTGGCAGTTCTGCTGGCTTTACGTTTGTCAGAGTATGAGACGTATTCCGCCGGATCAGACGTGATACTGGTGGACATCAAGACCCTGGCGCAGGACAATCTTTCCGCGAGGGAGGTGCAGACGGGTCTAAGACATCTGGCTACTGAAGGTCTACTTGATTGGCACGGCGAGGAGATACTTCGTCTTCTCCCATCTCAATGCAGGCGCCTGGCGCGCTTCTACGAAGAAGGTGAGTAGACACTTTGTAGGGACTCGATAAATCGCGTCCGAGGAGAACATACATGGATAAGCGCGAACAATTCGGGGGCGTACCCGATCCTCGACAGGCATACCTGCCACTGGCACAGTGGTTACAAACGATACTGACTATTCCATCACCGGCTTCGCAGTCGGACACGACCTCACAATATCACCTGCCATACTATCAACAACTACCCGATTTTGCTATGGCCCTGCTGAGCAATGACTCACAGGCTGCTCTGCGCTATGCGCCTCTGGTTTATCACTTGATCGGCTGCGCTGCCTGTCACAACGCCTATCTGGAGATCTATGACGCCTTGCGAGCCGCGCTTGCAGCCGATAATGGACAGGTCATGCCTGATAGCGGCCAGCATGCCCTGGCTCTCACACCCGCTCGTATGCTCGTCTCCCTGTGCCAACTCTTGATAAATCAGGCCCAGGAAGTGTTGCAAATGGCTCGCCATGACCATGTCGATAACGAAGCCTGGGCGCGCGCGCTTTTGCAGCAGAGTTTGATAATGAGTTCGCATATTATGCAAAGCGTCATGCGGCAACGCGCTCTACAAAACCTGGTGGATGTAGCCCTACTTGCGACAAAGAACGATATAGATGATCAAGAAAAGGTTGCGTGCACCTACTCGTCCCACGTCGCAGCAGGAAGCGGCGCTCTTAAAGGAAAAACGAGACGCCGCGCCGAAATGATTGAGCGTTCCACGGGGGAGCCAGTGATCGAGCTACAATCTGGATCACTGCAAGGGTTGGTCACCCAGCGTGATGACGTGCTTGAACTGCGCCTGCAGAACCTGGATGAGTCCTTGCGCGGCCATTATCTCCTGGTAACCATTCCGCTGGGATCATTGATTGAACCCGTGCGCTGGCTTGGAGGAAACCCACGCGCCATTCGCAGCCAGTCACCTGTCGACGAACAGGGCAGCCTGACTACCCCTCTCGGCAAGACCGATTTGCGCCTGACTAATGCCGAAGACCGCAACCTGTTGTAGGCCATGCTCAAGAAGCTGGATATCCGCCCACTCGCTTCGTAGGGACGCCATACATCGCATCCTTACGAATCGCTATTTAGCGCCGCCAGATCTGTACATACGTTGTCTGCTGTTATAGGCTTTCTTCCAGTACAAAATGGCCCGGTGAACTTCGCCATGTTTTTCGAGTAACTGGGCGTAATGAGCAGCATTATCGGCCAGGTCTTCGCATCTGTTAAGCCTGTCAAGCATCCCCAGGCCCGCCTCAAAGTGTGTATCACCCACCTTATAGCGTTTTTGCGCGTATTCGATTCTCCCCAGGATGATGTGCGCGTCGGCTGCTATGACGCTATCCACTTCGGGAGCTAGCAGCGCGCGCGCCTTTTGCGCATATTTTTTTGCCTCGGCCGCCGCATCATGCTCTAGCAACCATACCGCCAGGTTGACCAGCACGCTGGCTTGCGCCAGGTGGTCTTGCGCAACCGCTGGCTGTCCAAGCGCGCGTTCCAGGTAGGCGCGGGTTTCCGCGTGCTTACTTGCAAGCATGGCTCGTCCAAGCGCGTGGAAGAGTTCGCTTCTGCGCTGCTGATCATCTACCACGGCCAGCAGGTGAAGACATTTATATGCATTCAGGGTGGCTCGCAAATACTCTCCTGACTCGACAAACTGCAGGCAGCTTTGCCTGTATATCGCTATACGTTGTGAGTGCATCAGCCCATCTGTCACTTTTAGCGCCTCTAAAAACATTGCCTGCGCTTCATTAGCTCTATCAAGCCGCAGATAATGGAGACCTGATTGTGAATAAAGCTCGCCTTTGAAGAAAGCATCCAGGCTTTGTAAAGATTCTAGTAACTCTAGACTGCGTTGGTGCAGCTCGAGACCCTGGCTGTGATCTTGCAACGAAGATTGCGTAATTCCCTGTAAATAAAGCAGCCGCGCGCGCATATAATCGCCCCTGTCATTTGCAAGCCGCAGCGCTTCGGAGAGCGCATTCTCACTTTCTTGCCACTGGCTGCTCCCGATATAAGCCAGGGCGAGTAAATAACGCACAAGTATTTCTTGCGTATTCGTCAATTTGTAGGTAAGCAATTCCTGCACGTCTAGAATCGCCTGTTGATAGTTATCTTGATAGATCGTCACCTGCGCAGTGAGGATACGCCACTCGACTTCTTCCGCGCTGTTCAGGCCTCTCCTTGCCGACGCTGCTACTCCTGTAGAAGACTGCTGCATCAAAAGATCTTTTGAGGAAAGACCCAGTCGCATGGCAAAAATTTCTAATGCTCGTAATGATGGATGTATTTGTCCCCGCTCAATCGCGGAAATATAGCTAACGGAGAAGTCGCCACCCGCAAGTTGACTCTGAGTATACTTCCTGGCCAGGCGCGCCTCTCTTAATCTTGCTCCAACAAATTGTCCCATCTGCTGGTGTGGTGAGTCATACGGCATAAATATTCTCCTGCTCACAATAAATTGTAAAAAGGGAAATCAATAAATAACAAAATGTGCTTCGTATACATTGTAAAATACACAGATGATTTTTGTCAATATCTTTCCAGATACTTACTAAAGGGATACTCGCTTTTTCTTGTGTAAATCCATCCTGGTACCCCTGGCAGGGGTGCGGTGTATTGTGACCTATCAGTCTTGCCAATCGCTAAGAACAATGATACACTTTTGCCGGAAAAACAATGAAATTCTATGGTTTTATAACTGCATCAGAGGGAATAAAGTGAATATTACCACGAGCATTCGCCGACTAAGTATATTGTTTATTGTGCTCTTCATTGCGGCCAGCGCCGGGCTGGTTTACTGGCAGGTGGTGGTTGCGCAGCAGGTTTCAACTAATCCCAGCATGACTTTATCGCGTCACTGTTTGCCTGATAGTACCCCTAAACGTGGAAATATCTACGACCGCAACGGCGTTTTGCTCGCCTATTCCGAACCCATTCCTGTTAATACGAATAACCCGAATGTCGACAAGCTCTGTGTCTACCAGCGCGTCTATACTCATCCCTCGATGGCCTCGGTGCTTGGCTACTATGTGAGCCCCGTTTTTTGTGCTATCAGCCCGTACTGCGAGGCTGGCATCGAGAAGCAATACGATGACTATCTGAGCGGGAGAGTCGGCTTTACCGGCTTGAACAATACATACAACCAGTTGTTGCACCAACCGCCCGTCGGTGATAACATCTATCTCACCATCGATGTGCGTATCCAGGATATCGTTTATAAGGATTTTAGCGAGGAAGCGCCGTCGGTTGGCCTAAACGATGTCTTCAAGACTGATCGCGGCTCGGTCATTGTCACAGATCCGCACACGGGCCAAATCCTGGCTATGGTGAGCAGCCCTTTCTATGATCCTAACCGCATCGCCAGCGGCGATCTCGATTACCTTCAATCGCTGCTCTCCAATCCCGAGCAGCCTTTATTGAATCGCGCCATCAATGATTGTTACGCGCCTGGCTCGTCCTACAAAACTCTGACTTTGATGGCAGCCCTGGATTCCGGCAAATTTACGCTCGATTCTCCCTTTTACAACGATCATGATCCCGCCCACATGCAAGCTATTGGCCCGGTGCGCCTGGGCGCGGGCGATACAACAGAAACTTTTGGCCCCACCGGCAATAATATCACCGGTTACACGTTTAACTTTCCGGTCAACCTGATCTATGGCTATACGCACTCGGATAACATCATATTCGCGCAGGTAGGCGCCAACACAGGCCCTGCTACCTGGCTTGATTACAACCATGCTTTCTTCGTGAATAAGCAGATTCCCTTTGATTTGCCGGTGAGCGTCAGCACGGTGACGCCGCAGCAAAAACTCTGTGCCAGCACGCCTTCGCCGGAAACGCCGCTCAGCGTCGTGCAACTGGCGGAAAATTCCTATGGTCAGGGCGTTGACTTCGTGACTCCCTTGCAGATGTCCCTTTTTGATGACGCGGCTGCCAACAATGGGCAATTAATGCGTCCTACCCTGATTGATAAGATTGAGGACTCCTCGAAGTCGGTACTCAAATCGTTCACGGCAACAGTACTTGACAACCCCATTTCTCAAACAACGGCTGCCGAGGTGCGCGATTCTATGTATGGCGTAGTCTCCTGCGGTTCCGGCTCGCTGACCAGGGTGCAGCTCAGCTATCCTTACTCTCGCTGGTCGGTAATTGGCAAGACAGGCACCGCTCAGGTGAATAGCACCGGGCTAACACCTGCTCAGTCCTGGTTCATTACGGCTGCGCCATACGTGTACCAATCGAATAGTTTGCCGGCCATCACCATTACCGCTATGAAGGAAAATGGTGGTGAAGGAGCTTATGCCAATGGCCCGATGCTGCGTGATATCTACCAGTCCATCTTTACGCAGGTGCTGACGAATGTGCAGCAGCCGCCTCCGCCTGATCCAAATTTCTGTTTTAACACCAACTTGCTGCAAAGGTAGCAGGGTCTACTGTTGTTGCACCAGCTTCCAGCAATCATCACAATAGCC
>DATGGW010000512.1:0-2222 GCA_035308345.1 Ktedonobacteraceae bacterium
AGCGAGGAAAGCCACGCGGTCGCGAATGCGTGGGTCGGCTGCGGCAATACAAGTCAAGGTCACGCCGGCGCTGAAAGAGAGGATACCGATGTGATTTGGATTCACGCCCGGCCAGTGTTCCAGGAATTCAAACGCCTGCACTATGGCCTCACCGTCCCGCGCCGAGACCTTGTCCTGGAAGAGCGCGGGCGTGCCTACGTTAGCGACGACGATGCCCTCGTGCGCCAAAGACCGTGAAAGATTGACGAGTTGCGGCGCATTGCGATTATCGCCAACGCCCACAATGTCGATGATGGCCTCGCGTCCGCCGGGGATCGGCGGCGACGGTGTGGCCGGCTCGTAGATGTCCAAAAAGACCGGACCATCGGCAGAGGAAATCGTGATGCGCCTGAAGCGCACAGGATCGCCAGCAAGCACCAACGGCGCGGGTTCAGAGGCGCTGAGCAGCGCCGGTAGCAAGAAGGCGCTGCGTGTCATGGCCCGCCCCCAGGGAAAAAGCGACAGAAAACAGCCCGCCCCCAGCAAGAGGGCGAGGACCACCTGTGCCGCTCTCTGGCCCAGTTTCAAGGTTCGATGAGGTCCGGCTGCCGGGGAATCAGGTTCGATTCCCTGTCTTGTAGATAGCTGATTCCCGTCCATTTTCCACCCTGAATCACTGACGGCGGTGGTATCCTGCTCGCGCCCCACCAGTTCGCCAACCCATTTGATGCGTCAACGCTGTCTATTGTTCAAGCTCTTGCTTGCTAGATATGCATATTTTAGAGAAAGGCATGAAACATGTCAAGTTGTTGCGCGCAGTCCAGGCTGCATCGATGGCCCTCCGGCAGTTGTTAACGCTGTACTGGACGCTCTTGCTCCGCTCCGCGTCACGGCGGTGGATATACCCTCGGTTAAGAGAAGGTCTGGGCGCTGACTCGGTAATTATTCTCATTGACAAGAATAAAATGAAGTGTATACAATAAAAAAGGGGAGACTATTTTTGATGCTCTTGTCGCAGGAAGATCACCTCTTCTGCTGTCACAGCCCTACTCTACCCGGTTCAAGCTTATAGTACCCCTGAATAGTTAGAACCCTACAAGCATACCTGAGGAGCTATGATGAATCAATCCACTCAGATTCTTGTCATAGGCGGAGGTCCGGCAGGTTCAACGACTGCCACCTTGCTTGCACGAGAGGGATTCGACGTCACGCTGGTGGAACGGGAAGTATTTCCCCGTTACCATATTGGCGAATCGCTTTTACCTTCCTGCCTCGAGATATTGGAAATGACCGGCGCACGCGAAAAAATCGAGGCGCACGGCTTCCAGCGCAAGTGCGGAGGATACTTCTCGTGGGGAACGGATTCGTGGGTGTTGGATTTCGCTCCACTGCGCTACCCTTACAGCTTCCAGGTGGATCGCGCCGAGTTCGATCACTTGCTGTTAGAGCATGCGAAGAGCCAGGGAGTGAAGGTCTTTGAAGGGACGGAAATCCGCAGCCTCTCTTTTGATGGAAATAGACCTCGGAGCGCTGCCTGGTCGCAGGCTATACTTGCAGACCCACAGAGCGAGAGCGACAACTCCGTTGCAGACTCGCATTACATTAGCGTTGGAGGCGGTGAGACAGGTGAGATATCCTTCGAATACCTTGTCGATGCTTCCGGTCGTGCAGGCGTGATGGCCATGCACTATCTGAAGAATCGACACTACCACAACGCGTTCCAGAACGTTGCTATTTGGGGATACTGGACGGGGACTCGTAGGATGTCCTTCGCACCCGAAGGCGCCATTGCCAACGGCGCAATTCCGGATGGCTGGCTTTGGGGCATTCCCCTGCATAACGGAGCTATGAGCGTGGGATTGGTACTTCACAAAACGACCTTCAAGGAGAAAAGGCAGCAAGGCGACTCTCTGGAGCAAATCTACCTCGAAGCCATCGACTCGTGCCCACTGATAGCTGATCTCGTAAAGCCGGGCAAGCTAGTCACAAACTTGAAGACCGAACAGGATTATTCCTACATGGCTGACAGCTTAACGGGAGCGGGTTACTTTCTGGTGGGGGATGCGGCATGCTTCGTAGATCCGCTGCTTTCAACTGGAGTGCATCTCGCTACCCATAGCGCCATGCTGTGCGCGGCAAGTATTGCGAGTGTCCTGCGCGGCGAAGTGACTGAGCAGCAGGCCATGACATTCTTTGAGCAGAGTTATCGCCAGACTTACCTGCGTCTCATGGCCATCGTATCA
>DATGGW010000513.1:0-13224 GCA_035308345.1 Ktedonobacteraceae bacterium
GACTGCCGTTCCAGTAGGCGGGGGCGAGTAGCGTTCCATGTAACGTGATGTAACGAGGCATAATACACCCTCGTTCACTCACGATCAGAAAGGATAAGCATACAATGGGTATTGCAGCTATGCTCGGCACGCCCATCAAGCGGCGTGAAGACCCCCGATTGATTACAGGTCAGGCGACCTATGTCGATGATATCAAAATGTCCGGCATGCTTTATATGTCGGTGGTGCGCAGCCCCTACGCCCATGCGCGCATCAACAGTATCAACACCGAGGCAGCGAAAAAGCATCCTGGCGTTAAAGCCGTTTACACTGCTGCCGATCTCAAAGGCGTTGTCGGCCCCGTTGCCTGCGCCGTTCCCCTGGGTAAAATAGCTGAGGGTATGGGAATTCGCGGCGCGCTGGCCGATGGCAAAGTGCGTTTCTATGGAGACCCTTTGGCCATTGTTATCGCCGATAGTCGCTACGGCGCGCGTGACGCGCGCGACTTGATCGATGTAGACTACGAGCCATTGCCGGTCGCGCTGGACGTCGAAAAGGCAGCACAGCCTGGCGCGCCACTGCTCTATGAGGAGTTCGGCACAAACGTTGCCCTGAGTTTGGGAATGCAGGAATCTTCAGAAGAGATCGACAAAGTCTTCGCGGAAACGCTGGCCAATGGCGGCGTTGTTGTCAAAGAACGCTTTGTCAACCAGCGCCTGATCCCCAATGCGATAGAGACGCGCGGCGTGGTGGCTGATTACAATAAGTCCATAAAGAAACTGACCCTCTGGAGTTCCTCGCAGATTCCGCATATCCTGCGCAATGTCGTGGCCGCGACAGTCGGCCTGCCCCAGCACCAGGTGCGCGTCATTGTCCCCGAAGTCGGCGGCGGATTTGGCTCCAAGCTCAACATATACCCGGAAGAACTGCTGGCCTCGTTCGCTTCTATGAAGCTTGGGCATCCCGTCAAGTGGATTGAGGACCGCAGTGAGAGCATGGCCGCTACCATCCACGGACGCGACCAGGTGAACTACATCGAAATCGCCGCCACGAGGGAAGGCAAAGTCACCGGCATGAAGATTCACGTGTTCGGTGACATGGGTTCGTATACACAACTCTTCACCGATGTAATGGTGCTTGCCTTCATGTTCCCCGTGGTGTGCGGCGCATATGACATTCCGGTAGTGCATCGAACAACCGATCTCGTGTTTACCAATAAAGCTTCAACCGACGCCTATCGCGGAGCAGGTCGCCCCGAAGCAACTTATGCCATAGAGCGAGCCATGGACCTGGTAGCACGCGAGTTGAAGATGGACCCGGTAGAGTTACGCAAGTTGAACTTCGTCAAGTCGGACCAGTTCCCCTACAAGTCTGCCACCGGCACAGTTTATGACTCTGGTAACTATATAGTCGCCATGAATAAAGCCCTGGAACTGGCGGATTACAAAGGATTGCGCGAGGAACAGGCGCGCAAACGCGCCGAAGGCAAGCTGATGGGCATCGGCATCTCCTCGTATATCGAGGCATGCGGCATTGGCCCCAAAGGATTCGCCCCGGTCGGCCTCTATGAAAGCGCGCGCATCCGTGTTGAGCAGAGCGGCACGGTAGTAGTCCAAACCGGCTCTTCCCCACATGGGCAAGGCGAAGAGACCACTTTCGCCCAGATCGTATCCCAGGAGTTTGGCATCCCCATCGAAGACATCGTGGTAATGCATGGCGACACCGACTCGACCCCTGAGGGTCGTGGCAGCTACGGCAGCCGCACAACACCAGTGGGTGGTAGCGCAGTCTTCACCGCCGCGCAGAGATTAAAGGAGAAGATGAAGCTGATTGCCTCGTTTATGCTCGAGGCCAGCCCATCAGATGTCACACTGGAAGATGGCAAGTTCTCCGTAGCCGGCTCCCCACAGAAATCTGTGTCTTTCGCAGATGTGGCTTTGACGGCCAACCTCTCGAACACCCTGCATCCAAGCATCGAACCTGGCCTGGAGGCCACATCTTTCTGGGAGCCAACATCCAACGTCTTTCCCTTTGGCACGCATATCTGTGTTGTCGAGGTAGACAAGGACACTGGCAAGGCAGAGATTACGCGCTACATAGCGGTTGACGACTGTGGCAACCAGCTCAATCCCTTGCTCGTCGAGGGACAAATTCATGGTGGTATCACTCAAGGCATCGGTCAGGCTATGTATGAAGGCGCCATCTATGGCGACGATGGACAACTTTTGACCGCGACATTGATGGACTACGCCATGCCACTTGCCGCGGATCTTCCCAGCTACCAGACCGATTCCACCGTCACGCCATCACCCGTCAATCCGTTGGGAGTGAAAGGCATCGGAGAGGCAGGCACTATTGGTTCTACACCGGCGGTTGCTAACGCCATCGTTGATGCGCTGGGTGTAGCTCACATCGATATGCCGTTTACGTCTGAGAAGCTGTGGAAGATCATCCACCAAAAGTAGGGGCGAGATATATCTCGCCCGAAAGGAGAACGTAATATGGTACCAGCAGCCTTCGATTATCATGTAGCGCAGTCGGTGGACGAAGCCATCGCGCTCATGCAGCAATATGGCGACGATGCCAAATTCCTGGCGGGTGGACATAGCCTGCTCCCAACCATGAAACTGCGCCTGGCACAGCCCACGCACCTCATCGATCTCGGACGCATTCAGGATTTGTCCTACATTCGAGAGGTCGGTGACACCGTCACAGTCGGCGCGATGACGACATACATTACACTTCAGCGTTCGGATGTCATCAAGCGTTACTTCCCCCTACTGCCGGAGGGCATCGCCGAGATCGGCGACCAGCAGGTACGCAATCGCGGCACCATCGGCGGCAGCGTGGCGCACTCTGACCCGGCTGCGGACAGCCCCGGTATGGTACTCGCGCTCAAGGCCACCATTGTCGCGAGAGGGCCAAACGGCGCGCGCACTATCAGCGCGGATAACTTCTTCCTGGATCTATTCGCAACCGCGTTGCAGCCTGGCGAAGTAATCACCGAAATTCGCTTTGCCAAACCCGCCGCGCACACCGGCAGCGCCTATGAGAAGCTGGCAAACAAAGCTTCCCATTACGCGGTCGTCGGATGCGCCGCCGTCGTGACCCTGGATGCCAGCGGCGTCTGCACTGCGGCCAGTGTCGTGATAACCGGCGCATCGGTCAAACCCACGCGCGCCAGCGCAGTGGAAGCCGAGCTCGTTGGCAAGAAGTTGGATGAAGCGACTATCGCTGCAGCCGCCAGCCATGCCGCCGACGGTATGGAGATCGTGTCGGATATCCACGGCTCCAAAGAATACCGCGCTCAGATGGCAACCGTGATGGCTAAACGCGCTATTACGCGGGCGGCTGAACGCGCATAACCCGGCAGGAGTTCTTTGGCCGAACATGGAGCCAGGGCGACCGCCAGGGTCGCCCAATAGGCGTCAAGGTAAGGATCGTCGAAATTGGCCTCGTCCCGCCTCCAGGGCGACCGCGAGGGTCGCCCCTACTCTACACGAACGGAACACCAACCGTGTATAGTAGGGGCGGGGCTTGCCCCCGCCCTGGGAGCGGCGCGAGACGCAGCCATTGATTCCATTTTGGAGTTTCTTAACTTGACGCTTATTGGGCGACCCTCGCGGTCGCCCTGGTTAAGGTGGCATCATAGTCTCTGACACCACAAAGGAGCTAGCGCATGATCAAACCGTATACTGCTGTTGGCCTCATCCCAACGGTGCGCGGTATTCGCAAACGCGCCGATATCAAGACCAACCTTGAACACCTCTCGCATCTCGTCAAAGCTGCCTCCTGGCTTTCCAGCCTCGACCTGCCCGTCAGGTTAATCGCTTTTCCCGAAGGCGCGCTGCAGGGCTTCAATGATGAAGTGCTCGATCTCGATCACGTGCAGTTCGCCCGCGAGTGCGCCATCGACATCCCCGGCGAAGAGACCGAGGCACTGGGCAGCATCGCGCATACCTACGACGCCTACATCATGGCCCAGGCTAAAGCGAAACATCCCGACCTCAAAGACCGCTATTTCAACGTGGGCTTCATCCTCAACCCGCAGGGCGAAGTGATCTTACAGCATTACAAAGTCTCTCCGCTTTTCCCTGTCGAACATTCGGTTTGCCCGCACGATGTCTATGACTGGTGGGTCGAAAAATATGGTCGCAACCTTGATGCCTTCTGGCCCGTCGCAGACACGGAAATAGGGCGTCTCGGCATTATGATGGCCAACGAAGGGTCCTATCCCGAAAACGCCCGCGCCCTGGCTATGAACGGCGCGGAGGTCGTCTACCGCGCCTCTTACCCGCACCCGGCTACCGGCAACGAAATATTTGAAATCCAGAGCCGCGCCCGCGCCCTCGACAATAACATGTATCTTGTCGCGCCCAACATGGGAACCTACTATCTCCTCCCAGAAGATACTACACCCATCGATACCTTCGGCGGGCGTTCGTTCATCATCAACTACAAAGGCCAGATCGTCGGGCGGCAGGATTACGGCGCCGGTTCAACCTACGTGGGCGGCGTCATCGACATCGAAGCCCTGCGCGACCATCGTGCCCGGGCTCAATGGGACAACTGGATGAAAGACCTGCGCACCGAACTCTACCAGCTCCTCTACGAGCAGCCCATCTATCCCAAAAACCTGTATCTCGATCGCGAGCCTATGAAGCACGCCGAGTACCGCGAAAAGGTCATTCAGAAGCAGATTGACCTGATGCACGAACGCGGCATCTGGGTCAAACCCGAGCGGTAAAAAGCATATCACCTGCTGAATATCGTTTGACCTGGATTGCAGGGCGTCAGGAAGAAGGCGCACTTGCTAAATAATTTTTGACATCAGCTCCCATGCCTTCCTGTCCATTGCTATCACATGGTACCCATGACCCCTGAAAGGTCGTCGGGGTAAAGTTTGTATAATCCTGGATCAGATAATATGTCCTGAATTCCCATGCCGTCCAACTGATATTCCTACTTTGCATGTATTGCAGAAATGTGTTTGTGTCGCTATCGGCATTTGCGGGAGTATAGGATTGACATTGTCCAGGAATGAGAGAGTTAGGAAGCACAGCCCATTCACCATAGTAGAGCGGGTAGTTTCCCAGTAATGAACCCCAACCCTGGTCCCAGATAGAAGGACTGCCAGCACCGATTCCTTCATAAATATGGATGGTATACATGACATTGGGGTCATGTATCCGAATGGAAGGATTTGCAGCCGGAATACCGGCATCCGCGATGATAATTTGTTTTGCGCCCGTTGATCGGATTGCGTCAACCAGCGGTTGAAGACCAATAATATTGGCAACTTTTCCGGTTGAGCCGGTGACACTTCCTCCGCCATAAAGATAGTTTTGCGCAGTCAAATTACTCGGTTCATTCAATATATCAAACAGAACCATCGGATTATTTGCGTACCGACTCGCGATATCTCTCCAAAATTGGATATTTTCCGTTTTTGGTACATCGGCGTTTGAGCCATATGGAGAACCGCTTTTAGCATTATCGAACGCGGCAATGACAACATATAATCCTGCCTGGTTTGCTTGAGAAATGATTGTATCAAGTTTGGTCAGGAAATTTGCTTGCGTGTAATACCAGGTTGAAACTGGAAGACGGAGTACATTCATATGCCAAGATGCTATTGCACGAAATACACCCGCGTTCAACCAGATTGCCGGATCTTGTCCCGCTTGCCAGCTTGCAATAAGATTGAGTGAACTTGCTATTTGCGCTCCTCGGAAAATAAACGGATGTCCTGAACCATCAATCAATTGCGCGCCCTGCGCATGGAGGATGCCTGAGTGTGGTTGGGATGTTGGCATATTACTCGGTTGAGGCGATGCGCCAGATGGGCTAGAAGCATGCGGGACAAGGTTAAGTGAATGAGAAACCGATTTGGCGCCGCCTTCTGGCGCGCTCTTCCCATGTTCCCATGGAATTTGTGTCACGAGGAAGAGAGCCAGTACAAGAAGTAAGAGAAGCCCAGCAATGACAAAACGGATATTTCGTTTTGAAGAAAATCTTCCAGAAGAATGCAGTTTCATACATCTTCTCTAACTGTTTAGACTACATTGAGTAACATAAATATAGCAACCGGGTCAAACAGGATTTTTGTCTCTGATTCCCTTTCTGTTCCGTGTATCTTTGTAGATACAGGTGTACCACCTATGTCTTAAAACAAAGGAGATTTTTCAATAATGCGCATAAAACACCATACTCTGTTATTGTTTAGCGGGCTGGCAGCTTTGCTTCTTCTCTGTAGTGCCTGCAGCACATCGGTGGGAACTGGCAGCGGCAGTCCGCAGAGCAGTCTGAGCGTTCTCCAGGTGTTGCAAAATAGCCAGAAGGCCATGAGTAAGCTCAAGTCAACTCATATCAATCTGCAGGTCACAGGGTCAGGGCAGGCATTAAGTTCTACAGCTCCCACCACCGGCGCGGTCAACTTTAGCCTGACCGGCAGCGGCGACGAGGCATTACCCGACCAGGAAGAAATGCGTTTCACCGCGTCCCAGAGCGTGACGAACACTACCAACGCCCTCACAGAGATTCTAAGTGGTAATAAGATCTACACGCAAATCGGCGGTCAATGGTATATGTTGGATAGCAGTACGAGCGGCGTTGGCAATCCCTTCGCTGGACTTGGCTCGCCTGATATGACTGAACTGCTCGGGTTGCTTGTTTATACACACATCATCGATCACGGCGACCAGTCGCTAAATGGCTTAACTCTTCGCCATATCACTCTGCAACTCGATAAGCCCGCGCTCAAACAGCTCCTGGACAGCGACCAACAACTGGTCAATATGCTGGGCCAGCAGAATATAGATGCGCTTATAGACAATGCGAAGTCGATCAATGCGACGCTCGACCTCTGGATCGACGAGACCCAGTTCTACGTTCATCGCTCTGAACTCAAGCTCAACCTCAACGTGAATGCGGCGTCGTTGAGTCAATCGGTCACGCCAACGGTCAGCCCAACCATCAAAACATTGATCCCCTCCAACGTAATCACGAACCTGGACTCAATCGTTGATCTCAGCAAGTTCAACGAGATAGTATCGATTACCCCGCCGGCTAATGCTATACCGGTCGCCATTCCGACCATCACGCCGACGGCAACGCCAGGATAATGCTGATCTCGCTGCTAATCTAGAAATAGTCTGATCCGGCGATCCAGCTCTGTTTGAGCGGTAAGAGTATATCGAGAACAGGAATGAGCTCAGCAGGAATATACTGCTCATTTTGTGTGGCTGCCCAGGCGACGGGGCGAAAGCCAAACACAAGTTGAGTAAAGATTTGCTGGCTGAGTCTTACCTGTTGTCCCTCGATAGATAAGTGACTCACCAGGCGAATACTTCGCGGCGATAATTCCAGGCTGCAAGTCTGCTCATCGACAGCGAGCGTAATAATTCCTGCCCATTCATAGTACTGCTTTTGCCAGCGATATTGCCAGAGTGGCAGCAGCGATTGAATGAGGGTTGAGAGCGAGACAATGCGAGCCATCCAACCACCATCAGGGTAGGAGTTCATCTCGCTCCGGACAGGCAAATGATCGGCCAGAAGATAATATGTAGCATCGCTTGGAGGAAGAGGCCAGCACATTTCAGGTGGCGCTTCCGCCTCTGCTTCGAGTAAATGGTTTTGGTGCTGCAACAAAGCCAGCATTGCAGGCCAGGTGTTCGCTGCGGCCTCATACGCATAAAGCCGCCCTCTTCTTCGCGACAGGAGTAAGTATCCTTCAGCTTTACCCTCGGCATTCAAGGCTAACAATGGGATATTTTCCTGAAACCAGTTCTCCAGATAATGAGCCTGCCGCTCCAGCGTGCGCGTAGGTGCAAAGGTGTACATAGAGGCTCCGTAATGTTCCTGGTACAGAGCAAGCAGGATAGGAGCATCATGCAGGTCGGCTAAACGCACAATGCGCATATCAGAAAACAGACCAGGAATGAGCGCACGACTGATGGCATGCTGCGGCATATCCTCGCACACATCGATATAGCCATGCTGTTTGTAGTAGTCGGGGATTCCATGCAGCAGCAGAAGGTCATACTGTTGTCTGCGGGCATAAGCAAAAGCATCTTGCATGAGCGCCGTTGCCACCCCTTGATGGCGATAATCAGGGTGCGTCACAACTCCACCGATACAACCAACATGTAGCCTGGTTGACTCCAAACACAACCAGCGTTCTTGAATACGGCAGCTACCCACGTAGGCCTTCCCATAAAAGGCGCTCCTTAGGTGGATCAGATGATAATCTGGATCACGAATGATTAGCCGGCGCCGGCGAGATGCGACGAGCACCAGGTCTTCGTCAGGGCGAAATGTCTCTGCATTCAGTCGAAAGTAGGTCTCGATTTCATCGGCAGTCCTGGGTGAACGAATGACGAAATCCGGCGATGATGTCAGCAGGCGCTTGTTCATGCAATACCTTCTCCTGGTTTCACGCAGCACACTTCCCTACTGTATCACAAAACTTTCTATAAGATAATTTCCTCCTCTTGTGGTATGATGTTGGCAATTCTGTTAGAGGAGGGAAGCATGGAGCTTTCACTGCGACTAGATACGCTGGGCATGGTGGAGGTGCGCTATTTGCGTGCTAGAGAGCGTTTCCGCGACTGGCCCCCGTTCCTGTTGTTTGCGGCTTCAAGACAGGCGCGCGTGCTGGCCTATCTCACTCGCGAGACACTTGAACAACTGCACACGCAAATCCTGGCGGTCGAGGAAGCTGCTGGCCTGGGTATAGATGACGATGATGATGCCGACGATGATGATAACGATAACGATGCGGATGATGCGCGCGAGTCTGAAATCCTGAACGAGGGAGAGTTGGAGGATAACACCCAGCTCTCACCAGCTTTCGCTCAGGCGCTGGAACGCCTCAATGATCTGGCGAGGCAGCGTCTACCGGAGGTAGGTAGCAGCGCGCACCCGACCAGCGAAGAACTGGTTGACGATGGCCTGGCGCTGGGCGATGAAGACGATGCGCTCGAACAACTCCAGGACGCCCTCGTGCAAATGATGGAGGTGGTGCGCGAACTGGCTGAAGAACTCTCCACCGACGCGCTGAAACTTACGGGTCGTTTGCGCTGCGTCCGCACCGACATTTTCTTTACACAGGCCGAGCGAGAAGCGGGTGAGGATGCAGATGACCTCGTTGAAGATGATGATGAAGATGAAGAGAACAATCTGCTGGACCTGGCCTTAATCCTGCGCCTCTTCGAGGATGGCCGCGCAAAGACCGACGATCTGCCGGTGGTTGAACTGCAACTTGACGTAGATGATTTTGAACGCCTCCACGAAACACTCGATATTGCGCTGGAACGCGAACGCCGCAGCCGGCGGCGGCGAGGATAACTATAGAGGGAGTTATATATGTCAAAACCAATCATACACCAGGAATTTGACCCTGCAAAAGACATTCTTTCCTACTATACTTACGATACACTCACACAGATTCTGCACGATCTAGTCGCGGCTCATCCTCACCTGGCACAGCTCGAATCCATCGGCAAAAGCTACGAGGAGCGCGAATTATGGCTGGTAACGCTCACCAACCAGGCGACCGGTCCCGCCATCGAGAAGCCCGCTTATTGGATCGATGCTAATACGCACGCCGGTGAAGTGACCGGCTCAACTGTGGTACTCTATACCATCTGGTCTTATCTCACAGCCTATGGCAGCGATGAAAAAGTGACGCGCGTGCTGGATCGTTCAGCCATCTATTTTTTACCTCGCTTGAGCGTGGACGGTGCGGAAAAATATCTCACCACACCCTATTTCCTGCGCAGCAGCACGCGCCTGCATCCCTACCAGGATGAACGCGACGGGTTGTATCCTGAAGATATCGATGAGGATGGACAAATCCTGGACATGCGCATAAAGGATCCCAATGGCCCCTGGAAGTGTTCGGAGAAAGATGCGCGCGTCATGCGCCGCCGCGACATCGACGAGGAGGGCGGCGAATATTACCAGCTGCTTACCGAGGGCTTGATTCGCAATTACGATGGCTATACCATCCCTGTGGCGCCGCCTCGCCAGGGCATGGATATCAATCGCAATTATCCCTATGAATGGGCGCCGGAGAATGTCGAATCAGGTTCCGGGCCATATCCTTTTTCTGAGCCTGAGACACGCGCCGAAGCCGAGTTCTGGCGAGCGCACCCCAACATTAATGGCATACTCACCTACCACACCTCTTCAGGCGTGATATTGCGCCCCTACGGCACGCAGCCGGACGAAAATATGCTTACCGAAGATCTGGATGTCTACAAGCTGATCGGCGAACTAGGCACAAAAATAACCGGTTATCCAAGCGTCTCAGTCTATCACGGCTTCCGTTACCATCCCAAAGAAGTCATGCACGGCGCGATGGATGATTTTGGTTATGACTATCACGGTTGGTTTGGCTTTACCACCGAACTGTGGGATATGCCCGGCGAAGCAGGCATTCCCCCGCGCGATTTCATCGGCTGGATACGCTGGCACCCCGAAGAGGATGACCTGAAGCTCATGAAGTGGAACGATGAAGTGATGGACGGTGAAGCTTTCGAGAACTGGCGGCCATTTAATCATCCACAGCTTGGGCCGGTCGAAATCGGCAGCTGGAAAGGCAAACTCTACGAGCAGAACGCGCCGCTCAAATACCTGCCCGACATGTGCAAGAAACACAGCCGCTTCACCCTCGCGCATGCCTCGCTCAATCCTTATTTGAGCCTGCGCACGCTCGACATTACACGCCAGGGCGAGAACGTCTATCACGTAGTGATAGTAATAGAAAACAATGGCTTCCTGCCCACCTATACCAGCCAGAAGGCGTTGGAACGCACCGACGCGCGCCCCATCGAAGCCGAACTGCTACTTCCCGAAGGCGTCAGCCTCATCGCCGGAGAACGGCGACAGGATTTGGGACAACTCGCGGGTCGCTCCAACAAAATCTGGAACTGGTGGAGCAGCGACTCACCTACCGACAATCGCTGCAAGGTTGAGTGGGTCTTCAAGGCATCTCCCGGTTCGCAGGTAGAGCTGGCAGTACGCTCGCAGCGCGCCGGGGTTCTTCATCGCACCATCACGCTTGAGTAGCCAGGGAGGGTGTCTTTTTTGTTCCATCCTGGTTGATTTGGTACCATTACTATACTGTTCTTTAGGAGTACATATCAACAGCGAAGAAACAAGATGGTGGAGGTGGTTGGATGAAAAGATTTTCCCGATTAAAAAGGAGCCTCGCTCTGACATGTGCCGTGCTATTATTTTGCGCTCTCGTTCTCACACCGGCTGCTCACTTCCTGGTTCCTGCACATGCTCAAGCGACTCAACCCACTCTTGGAACCGCTGCCAATTTCGCCGTGCTTGGTGCGAGTACGGTCACTAATACTGGTTCGACCGTGGTGACTGGTGATCTTGGAGTGGACCCGGGGAGTGCGGTGACAGGCTTTCCACCCGGAATTGTAATCGGAACTATACACGCAGCCGACGGGGTTGCGCTGCAAGCCCAGAATGATGTGACGGCCGCGTACGTGAACCTTGCGGGGCAATCGTGTAATGTTAATTTGACGGGTCAGGACCTCGGCGGCAAAACCCTCACGTCAGGAGTGTACTGTTTCTCGTCCTCCGCTCAATTGACCGGGCAGCTCAAACTCGATAGTCAAGGGAACCCCGCGAGTGTCTTTATCTTCCAGATAGGAAGTACCCTCACCACGGCGAGCAGTGCCAGTGTGTTGCAGATCAATGATACTCAAGCATGCAACATCTTCTGGCAGGTTGGCAGTTCTGCGACTATTGGAACGCGCACTGACTTTTCAGGTAACATTCTGGCGCATACCTCTATCACCGCTACGACAGGCGCCGAATCCAACGGCAGCCTCTATGCCCGCAATGGCGCGGTGACATTAGACGACAACACGATTACCCGCTCTCCGTGCGCAGTGCCCACGCCAACAGCGACGTCTTCTTCGACACCTACCTCGACACCAACAGCGACGTCTTCTTCGACACCTACTTCGACACCGACAGGAACGCCTTCTTCGACACCTACCTCGACGCCAACCGGACCTCCTGGCTTGCCACCAACGGGAAGCGACCCTGATGGACCGGTCGCGGCTCCCTGAGCTGGCTATCAGCAAGACAAACGAGGATGGAAGCAACTTCGCCGTTGGGCAAAAGGCAGCCTCTACATAATCCATAACTCAGGAGCAATATCATGCAAACATTGCGACGCTACAGGTATGTCTTTACTCTTCTTTTCATCCTCTTTGTCCTCTTCAGTCTCCTTCTCGGTGGATGGATAGAGGGCCAGTTCTTTCAGACCCCACGCTCAGTCAAACCGCCTGGCAGTCTTACAGGCGGCACATCCTCTCAAACACCGGGAAAAAGCGGCTCAGTTTCCAATCCAACTACCTATCGACCAGGTGGGCGCCTCATCATTCCTGGTATCGGGGTCAATGCCTCTATCGAGCCAGTGGGAGTATTATCAGATGGCAACCTGGCAGTACCTACCCAGAAGCCATGGGATGGAGTGGGCTGGTATCAATATGGCCCGTATCCGGGAGATCAGGGGAGTGCAGTCATCGATGGACACCTTGATCGGCCAGGAGGGTCACCCGCAGTCTTCTGGAATCTGCGAAACCTCCATATTGGAGACATGGTCATGGTCGTCAATCCAGGGGAAAAGTCTTTGCATTTCCGCGTTATAAATATGAAGTACTACGCGCCAAATAATGCCCCCTTGCAAACAATATTTGAAAACAAGATGGGTATCTTCCTCAACCTGATTACCTGTGCCGGGCAGTGGATTCCCAACCAGCATCAAACCACCCTTCGCCTTGTCATCTACACAGTATTGGCGTAGTTCAGATTAAGATTTGCTTAAAGTTTTTTCTGAGGCCTTAAAACTATTGTTGTTCAGCTTATCATCTGCTATGCTTATTACCGGATGGGCTTGCTGGGTTGTCTCCTTTTTAATTGCTGAGCCGTATAGTTATTGTAGATATTTACAATCTACTGACCGCCCGGATGCTGCTTTCGCGAATATCCAGGCTCGTACCATTGAGCGTCTAGCTTGTGACGTTTCGTGTATTTACCTTTCGAACAGTTCTTCGCGATTTCATGAGAGGAGAAAATAATGGAGATACGTAAATATACTGGCCGCGCGCGTGGCCTGGCTGCGATGAGTCTTGAACGTCGCCGCGAGATCGCCAGCAAAGGCGGTCGCACCTCGCAGGCTCGCGGCACCGCGCACCAGTGGACAGCAGAAGA
>DATGGW010000514.1:0-9298 GCA_035308345.1 Ktedonobacteraceae bacterium
CGGTAAACTGGCCATCATACCCTCAATGAAGTGCAATTCATCCTGGTTGACGGTGTGATCCATGTGAGGATAGAGCCGCATTGTAACGTCCCCATCTAGCAGTCGTAAGACCTCGGCGGCTTGCTCAACCCGCTCTTTCGGGATATGCGGGTCTATATCGCTACATCCCAGAAAAACGGGTGTCCCTGCCAGCGAGCCAGGGTAGTCGCGAGGCGTACCATCGGGTCCGATCAGACCGCCGCTCAAACCTACGACGCCTCCATAGCGCCGGGCGTTGCGTGCTACATATTCTAGCGACAGGCATGCTCCCTGCGAGAAACCCAGTATGATTGTACGCTCGGCAGGGATACCGATCCGGGCCAATTGATCGAGCAGAGATGTAATGGCAGCAAACGCCGAAGAAAGATCCGGTTCGTTGCTAGCGACGGGGGCCAGGAAGCTATTGGGGTACCAGGAATTTCCGGCGGCTTGCGGCGCAAGATAGACAAAACCCGGCCTGTGCAGGTCTGCCGTCAATGTCAGGATATCCTGCGCCGTGGCTCCGCGTCCATGCAGCATAACCATAGCCGCTCGTGCGCTCTCAGGTGGTTCGCCAGCAAGCACAAGCGGTTGAACCTGGTGTGGTTCCATGACGCTGGCTGAATGTTCTCCAGAGCCTGGGGCCAGCCAGACCTCTTCATGTTCGCCAAACAGCGCATAGCGAACGTCCATCACCAGTTGTTCGGGAACGCCAGGGCGTCCCCGCAACCAGGCGCGGCGCATCGTCAGGGCACGACTGATAACTACATCCCCTATCGGCTGGAAGCCTGCGAGGGCCATGCCGCTTTGGGAGGGCAGGTTGTCGGTGTCCGTGCCAATCCAGATACGGTGCAGACCCTGATGATGTAGTTCACCGACTATGTGTACCAGCAGCGCAGGGTAGAGACGTTGCCCACGGTATGCTGGCAATGTGGCACAATTCCAGATGTAGGCTTCTCCTGCTTTGAGTCGAATGCTGAGACCCAGCTCGCCAATGTCTTCTTCGTCAAATGTCACCCAGCCATAAGTAGCAAGCCTGCCTTCGATCCTACCGATATAACACTGTCGCCCGTTGTCAAAGCGTTGCACTACCACCGCTGGATCGTTGAGATCCATGGCCTGCGCCAGTTCCTGAGCTACCTCCGGCCCGGCGCGCATGAAGACCACCGGAACCTGCACAACTGGACCAACCGGCAGCGGCTGATCGAGATCCAACGTCCAGAGCGTGCCCTGAGGCTGTGCCTCGGCCTCGGCGCGTTGCGTCATGTCAAGCTCACCTCCGTAATGGGAACTGCTTTACGCTGGGTCAGTTCGGCGATGGCATCGGCCAGGTGGTCATCCTGGATATTATAGGCGCCAGCGGCCACCCTCAAACGGTGCGCAGTGGCGAGTACGTCGGCAACGCTGTAGCCTTCTGGCGGTACAAACTTGTAACAGGCCATTTCGAGCAGTTGTCCATTGGGGTCTCTGAAGTAGATCGAGTCCATGAACCCGCGGTCGATGTTGCCCGTGTTCCAGATGCCACGCTCGTTGAGGCGTTGGGCGACCTGGGTGTACGTGGCATGCGAGACGGTATAGGCGAGGTGATGCAGGTTGCCGATGCCTTCGGGGTTGGGAGTGGGATCATTTACCCGTGTCGGGCGTACAAAGAAGGTGATCAGCCGTCCATCACCCGCGTCGAAGTAGAGGTGAGTCTCGTCTGGAACATCGAGATTGGGTTGCTCCATAACGAAGGGCATACCCAACACTCCCTGGTAGAAATCAATGGTCGCCTCGCGGTTGGAACCAACGAATGTAATATGGTGAACACCTTGAGCCTGGATTTTAGACACCGTTATACCTCCACTCTAAGGGCAGGTTTTTGGTGAGGTTGTTTCGGAAAGGATAGTAATCCATTCCGAAAGCTCCCCACCTTTACAGATACTCAAGCACTTTCCAAATTCCTATATCCTGAAGAACAGGTGGCGAATCTGGTCGATTACTTTGGGGTCTCCAGTCGTCTCACCACCCGGAAAGCGTTGATAAGTGGTGAGAACAAAATCTGATGCATTTTTAAAGTGGAAAATGGCTTGCACGTCATCAAGTTTGTCGGCTGGAACACATGAGAACTGGCCGTCTTTGACTGTAGCGCGCCACTGCCCACCCCATTCACCATCGACGATGATCCCGAATACAGCATCTACGCCTTTAGCCGATTCCTCCTCTACTGTATATTGCATGACGATAAACATGAACGGCATAAGGATGCCGGCAGTGCGCTCATCGAGCTTTCCAGTTTTATCTCCCAGGCCCCACTTCATATCCCACGTGTGAATACCATAGTCGATAATTTGGAAAGAGGGATAGAAGCAGGTTGGTATCGGGCCCATGTAGGGATGAGGGACGGTAGAACCCATCCATTCTTCAGGAGTGAGGGCATCGAAAATAGCGAATGCCTGATTTGAGTCATTTTTGAGCCGGGAGATAGCTTCTTCGCGTGACAGGCTGCGGAACGCCTGGGCATGTTCGTTGAGTCGGTCGCTCATTATCTGCAGGCCAAGTGCATTGCCGGTTTCACCCTTGCGAGCCATGTCCCAGGCTTCCAGGTAGCCTTCGGTGACATCGATCATGTGGCCGACTATATCGCGCACTTCCCATTCGCTGCAGCGTGTCTGGACGTACCAGTTAGCCGGGTCGTCAATGATGTTGTAGAAATTCGCGCGCTCGGTACGTGCTACGTCGAGTACGGTATCTTTGCCGCTGTAATCCATTGGATTGACTGGCATCGTAGCCTCCTTTTGCTGTGTGACATCTCTCGTTTCAACGATAGCGGATTGTCTGGAACACCTACCTTTTGTTACCCGTCCGTTCGCAGCAGTACTTCGATCTGCGCAGCGCCAAAGGCATCTCCGATTCCTGCCCGGCTAAGATGGCTTTACGCCGTTTGGGACACAAATCAGGTGGTAGTCCATATCATCGATATAATATCATATAACAACAAAGTTAGCAGGACTTTTCTGGGGCTAACGCCTATCACGCGCAGGGCTCTTGCAGAGTCGGGAATAAGCGGGGGCCAGTGGGGAAATACTTTTACGATTTCTCTCCCCATGCCGTGAGCGGTAACATGAGGCCGCGGAAGTTATCTTTCCCCATCTCGAGTTGCATCTGCTCATAGAGATGTTTCACTTCTTCCTGCGTGGCCGCTCCCATCCTGACGATAAAGGGCTGGAACAGTTTGAAGACGATGCTAGCATCATGGCGAAAGCCTTCATACGCCTCGGTTCCGTAAGAGTAATCAATCACGTGTGATTTGTAGTTGATGCTGGCGCAGCCAGCGTCGAGCAGGAAGCGTCCCAACATCGGCAGAATGCCGGTAAATCGCCCACTCTGGGAGAAACTCTCTCCCTGTAATTTGAGAGCGCGTATGATCATAGAGTTCAGATTCTCTAGCGCAGGGCTGTTAGTGAAGTACCACCACTCGCTTTCGGTGAGACGAATTACGCCTCCAGATCGAGTGATGCGCCCGAACTCCTGCATCAACTCCGACCAGGCGGCTGCGGGGAGAAAGTTGATGAAGCGGGCATTGACCAGGTCAAAGGAGCCGTCAGGAAAATTCAACGGTTTCTGTATATCCATCACCTGGAAACTGGCTTTGTCCAGACCTTGCACCTTCGCTTGCATATTTGCATAGGAGATCATCGCCCGGCTCACATCGACCCCTACAACCTCAATCTCAGGATACGTCGAGGCGACCTCCAGAGCCCAACCTCCGGGACCGCAGGCGACATCAAGGATGCGGTGGATACCGGAAATATCAAATCCCTCGGAGAAGAGCCCACCCATGCCTTTCGTGATAAAATGATCTTGCCCAATCAGACGCGCCATTTCAGCCACATTTTCCGGGTCGTTAAAGTAGACACTATCGCTATTAGAGGGATCGTCGCGTGTTGTCATTCCTTATAATCTCTTTCTCGTGAAGTGTTGCTTTGTTGTTTAACGGCCTGATCGATGACGATTGAAGGAGTTTCTCTTCCAGCTGTCATCAGGGTTTCCACTGCGATTCATGCATCTGTTTTCCCTGTCGATTGAAATAACTTCTTTGCACCTGTCCCAATGTTAGTATAGTGGCGACTCGTATTTGTGTCAACCAATTAACTCACGATAAGGAGTCAAAGATGCCTTCTACAACAGGTAGCGTATTTTTCGTCTTGTGGGGCGCTGTGCTGGTCTTTTCAATGCACGGTGGCTTCGCATTTTTAGAGGCTGGCAGCGTTCGACGAAAGAATGTTGCTTCTTCTTCCTGCTAACGTTTGCTGCTTGCGCTCCTGCTATCATAAGCGGCGGAATAGCCGAAAGGATGCGTACAAGAGGAAGTCTTAGGAGCCGATCTGGCAGTGCATGGCACTTCCGCCTATCCAGAAGAAGATGGGGTGGTATCTACAGAGGATCTGGGCGTCGAATCCGGAGCGGTATCACCGTCAACTAACAGTTAATGCAATAAGCTCATATATCCGATACAGATATGTCAGTAATCGATCCCTTGACACATACCTTCATCATGCGGTATATTATCTATACCCCCTATGGGGGGGTATGGGTATAGTTACAGGTAAAGTTAAAGGTGATCATTATGGCTTCGGATATAAAGTCTCCGGTAGAAGAAAATGCAGGTAAGTCTCAGACCCAGGCGGACTTCGCTCTTGAGGGCATGACCTGCGCCTCCTGCGCGATGCGTATCGAAAAGGGCTTCAAGAAGATTCCTGGAGTTCTGGATGCCCAGGTCAATCTGGCATCAGAGCGTGGCACTGTGATCTATGATCCTGTGCAAACAGGGATAGAGCAGATGGTGCAGGAGGTCGAGGCGGTCGGCTATAAAGCTATACCGCTTCAGCGCCTGATACAACGGGAGAGAGAGGCGAGTGTTGCAGGTTTCTCTCCTGCGCAAGCATCGCAGAAGGACGAACAGAGCAGGCGGAAGCAGGCGGAGATCGTGCGCAAGCGAAACCTGCTGATCCTGGGAATTGTGCTCTCCCTCCCCGTGGTCATCCTGAGCATGTTCTTTATGAACAGGTTTCCGGGAGAGAACGATCTGCTGCTGCTGCTGACCACCCCTGTTTGGGCTGTCGTCGGCTGGGAGTTTCATCGTGGGGCCATCAAGTCCCTGCGTCACGGCAGCGCGAATATGGATACCCTCGTCTCGGTTGGCTCAACCGCGGCCTATGTGTTGAGTGTGGTGGCGACGTTCTTCCCGCAAGTCGTTGGTGGCGCTCTCATCAGTGACGGTGGTCAGCAATTCGCTGCGGTTGCGGCGCTTTGGACGATAAAGGGTAAGCATAATGTTGAATGAAAGGAAGATGTGAGATGCAAGAAGAACGCAAGCCTGATGTATTGAAACGACTCTCGTACATCGAAGGGCATGTGGCCGGTATACGCAAGATGGTGGAGGAGGATAAGTACTGCGTGGACATCTTACGTCAAACCTACGCGGTACGTAAAGCATTGGAGAAACTGGAAGCGCTTATCCTGGAGGGGCATTTGCGCACCTGTGTCCCGGAGGGGATTAAAGGGGATCGCGAAGAGGAAGTCATTCAAGAGCTGGTCCAACTCTACGCGATCGCGGGAAATCCATAGGCAGCTCCTCTCCATTTTTAGTGGAGAATCGGCTGCGACCAGGATTATTCATCTGAAACAAAGGAGGATAGACATCATGGAATCTACGACACTTGTGGCCCCTGACATTTCGTGCGAGCATTGCCAGCACGCGATCGAGGGAGCCGTTGGAAAATTGGAAGGTGTGAGCCAGGTCAAGGTCGATATCCCAACGAAGGCCATCCACATCGATTACGATCCGCAGCAAGTGACGCTTGCGAAGATCGAAGAAGTGCTCGACGATACCGGATACACCGTAGCCAGGTAGCAATACTGCGTGTCCAGAAAGGGGGATGGCAGACCAGACAGAGCGAAGTCTGTTCTGTCATCCCCATCCTTGTCAGAGGAGGCTAAATGGGCATTTCTTCGCATTCCGGGCCGTTCCTATCTTCCTAAAAGACTTCGCAAATTCGGAGATTCTTCCGATGCTAAAAACGGCTCAGGGAGTGTACGTTTTCATCATCGGCTGAAGGAGACCTCCTCATTAAAGACTGGCTCTCCCGCGAAGTTGATGATTCGGGGTCGAGCTTCCCTGGAGCGCCTTTTCTAGCTGCATCGCAGCACTCGCTTGCGTAGGGTCTGGAAGCTTGCCCGACCATACGCCTGTCTTTTCAGCAGCTTTTACGGTGGACATGGCCCTCCACGGGCCCCTGGCTCCATTTGAGTGTCAGCCCGGATTTCACCGCTTCATAATCTTTTTTGAGTGACTGTGCAAAGCTGAGGAGCTCAGCAATGCCCTGTTGTTCCACATGGTGAGCCTTGTACATCTGGGTTTTGCGTTTGGTCTGGCCGTGGTACCAGGCAGGTAGCTGCTGCTCTTCTTCCGCCGAAAACGTCTCTGACGGCTGTTGGGCCAGGGCTTTGAGCTGGGCTTGCTTGCGACTAAAAAAGGGCTTCAAGGTGTCCGAGAGGTTGGCCAGTAGATGCCAGCGGTCGCCACCTGTTGCGCATCTGGTGCTCCGAGGCTCGCTCCTTCTGCGTAGGGGCCACCGCGATCCCGACTGATGATCTCCACGCCCTCGTGCTCCTTCAGCCACTTTTGCAGAGTCGCCGCCTCTCGATCCGGCAGGAGGTCTATCGGTATCCGCCGCTCCAGGTCAATCAGGATCGTGCCGTAACTTTTGCGCTTACAAAACGAGAAGTCATCGACTCCCAGCACGCGCGGAGTGGAAGCCTGCTCTTCGGGCTGGACGCGAATGAGCCGCAGCAGCGTATCAGGACTGGTCACAAGGCTCATGCCTGCCACCAGGCGCTTTCCCGCTTCCCCGCCGAGGGCAAAGTCGATGAGCGTGAAGACATCCACCAGCCGGGTCGTGCGTCTGGCGTAAGGTGCGACGACAGTTGGAAGGCGCTCGGAGAAGATGTAGCGCTGACACTCCTCATTAGAGCAGAAGAAACGGCGCACATGCAGCTCCAGGCGCACGGCGCAGCTCATCCAGGGCAGATCGGCGACCGAGCGGACATAACGCGAGTGAATCCGCGCGGAACGCTCATAACAGAGGGGGCACTCTGCCTCCTCTGAGGTGCTCATCACCACGGCAGTAATCATCGTCTCGGAGGCATCGAGGAGCCGCAAGTGCAAGCAAGCCGGATCGGGGAGCAGCGTCGGTTTGGCCATCGCGTAGTGGTATCCTTTCAGCTCTTTTTCAGGGATGAAGGAAGGATACCAACACCTCCATGAGATGGCAAGAAACGCTGCCACATGGCTCATCTTTCTCGTTGGTCAATGGCGTTTTCTTTGACAGGAAGTTAGAACTGGTGGCGGGTCTGGCCTCTGCCGAATGCGAAGACCTTGGTGGGTGTGACGGAGAACACGAGGCCCGAATCGGTGAGAACGCGTTGGTCGTCTTCATCATAGAGGGAAAAATACCCGTTGCGGACCTGGTAGGGCCAGCTTTTGGTCGCCCACACCGAGGCTAAGCGTGCGAGGGTGTCCTGGTCGGTGATCTGCACGGCGTCACCCTCCACTACGACGGTGAGTCCTCCCATCTGGTTGGAGCCAGTCGTCAGAATGACGTGCGGGTTTCCACGCAGGTTGACCGTCTTCTGTGCGGTTTCTTCAGCGGTAAAGTGGATGGCCTCGTCGCGCCACACGGCAACGCACGGCGTGACGTGGGGGCGACCGTCGGCCCGCACGGTTGAGATCCAGAAGAGCTCGGCTGTTTCGAGGACGCGGCGCGTTTCCTCCCATGGCGTGACCACTCCGTCTGGTCCGCTGTGTCGGGGGTCGAGTTGTGTGATGGGTTCATTCATGCAAAAAACTCCTGTTGATTGGACGTTCCGCAGCTCTGGAGCGTTGGTCGTCTGGTCACAGAGCGCGTCGAGGTGTGCCCCTAAAGAAGTATAGCATACAAATCCTCAAAAGAACAGACGTTCTTCATCAACTTCGCGGGAGAGCCAGGATATTATGAGGAGATCTCTTAAACTCTTGACAAGAACCTTTTTCATCAGGTATACTCGTCGTAACCGATTACGATAACGGTATCGTAAACGGTTACGACATATTTTTCTGAAGCCTTCTCCTGCAAGAGGAGCCATTGAGAAGATTTGCTATGGCCGAGAAGCTGACAATCTCAGATATTGCACGACTGGCAGGCGTTTCCACGGCAACTGTCTCGCGCGTGCTGAATCAGAAGCCGGATGTGGACCCGGCAACCCGTGAGCGTATCCTGCGCCTTATGGAGGAGCAGGGCTTTATGCCCAACATCGCCGCTTCCGGCCTGGCTGGCGGGCGCAGCCGCCTGCTTGGCGCCCTGGTACCTTCTCTTAGTTGGCCGCTCGTTCCGGAACTGATGCGAGGCGTCGGCGAAGTCGTAGGCAGTACCTCGTATGAACTCATCCTGTATAGTATCACTGATGTGAATCATGAGAAAGACCGCAGTGATGTCATTGATCGCATCCTTGGGAGTCGACTGACGGCTGGTCTGCTTGCCGTTTTCCCCGGTCCCTCGGCGAAGCATCTGGCAAAACTGCACTCGCGCGACTTTCCTGTTGTGCTGGTCGACGACCAGGGAATACCGCCTGAGGGAACGCCCTGGATCAGCGTCGATAACCGCCTGGGCGCCTATGAAGCCACCCGCCACCTGATTTCCCTGGGGCATCTTCGCATAGCACATATCCAGGGTCCGCTCAAGTACCAGGTGTCGCATGACCGCTACCAGGGCTACTGCGATGCGCTGAACGAGGCTGGTATTTCTCTCGACCCCACCCTGGTGCTAGAAGGCGATTTTATGCCCCCTACCGGGCGCACATGTGCCAGTGCTTTCTTTGATCTTCCCGCCGGGAAACGTCCCACGGCCATCTTCGCAGGTAGCGATTATATGGCTTATGGCGCCATTTCGGCAGCGGAGCAGCGCGGCCTTCGCGTGCCAGAAGATATAGCAGTGGTTGGCTTCGACGATAACCCTTCTTCCGCTCACATGGAACCGGCGCTGACAACCGTCCGGCAACCGTTCTATGAGATGGGCCGCCGCGCCAGCGAAATCCTCCTGACCCTCGTTGAAACACCTCGCCCGGTCAATGGTCTGAACCGCAATGGCTGGATGGCCGGGGTGTCCGCGTCAATTTTCAATGAACCAATTCGCATCAAAATGCCGACAAGCCTTATAGTTCGTGCGTCCTGTGGCGCCTCCCGCGGCGCTACAATTGGGTA
>DATGGW010000515.1:0-6254 GCA_035308345.1 Ktedonobacteraceae bacterium
AGGCAAGAATGGGGAGACAGAGCCAGGGCGACCGCAAGGATGCGCTCTCGCGCTACCGTTCGATGAGTTCCGCTTGAATTGCGCCATTGTAGCCTACGATCGCTTCTAGTTTGTCGCGCACTTTCTCGTAAGGCAGGGTATCCACATCGGGCGCCAGCCTCGCTGCCCACTCGCCGTTGGCGATGACCAGTTCGTAGTGATCGCGGCCCGGCTGATCGCGAATGCAATTGTAGATATCCTGCACGCGCATCATATCATCCGAGACGGACTTCTCATCTGCCCCACTCAGTTGCAGGATAATTCTCACCTGGTACTGCTTGCGGTTCATCTCTTCCTCAATCCCTTTCACCTCTTCAACAGCGTTGCAGAGGATACCAGGTTCATCTCGTCGTACCTGCACTTCGCCGCGCACAATCACCACCGTGTTTTCGCTCCACAGTTCCGAGGTCTCTTCATAGAGCCTGGGGAAGACAGTCACACCAACCGAGCCATACATGTCTTCCAGCTTAACCACGCACATGGTATCGCCTTTTTTAGTCGTGATGCGGCGCGCCTCGGTAATGGTGCCGCCCAGCACGACCTTCTGTTTGTCCAACTCCTCGGTGATTTCGGCGGTAGTATGCGTAACCTGCTCTTTCAAGAGGTCGCTGAGATAGGCCAGCGGGTGCTTGGCGATATAGAGGCCGATCAGTTCTTTTTCCCATTGCAACAACTGGTTGCGGTCAATCTCTTTCGCATTGTGGTTAAGAGTAAATTCAAAGGCGTTCTGCACTTCTTCCATATCACCGAAGAGGCTGACCATGCCGCGTTCTCTGGCGGCGCGTTCATTCTTGCCAAACTGCATGGCGCGCTCAACCGCCTCGAGCAACTGGTGACGTTTGCCGTCGGCCATTGAGTCCATAGCGCCTGCCTTAATCAGTGTTTCGATGGCGCCTTTGCCCACGAATTTTGGGTCAACGCGCGTGCAGAAGTCCGCCAGCGATTTATATGGGCCGCCTTCGCTGCGCGCGCGCACTATCTCACCAATAGGACCTTCGCCGATGCCCTTGATAGCCAGCAAACCGAAGCGCACGCCGCCGTCCTCGACGGTGAAGCCCCGGCCGCTCCTGTTGACATCCGGTCCCAGCGCCTCGACGCCCATACGTTTGCATTCGGCGATGGCGTTGGCGATCTTCCTGGCATCTGAGGCTTCGGTGGTCATGGTCGCCGCCATGAACTCCGCCGTATAGTTCGCTTTGAGATAAGCCGTATAGAAGGCAACAACGGCATAACTGGCCGCATGGGCCTTGTTAAAGCCATAGCCGCCGAACGGCACGATCAGTGTAAAGAGTTCTTCGGCTATCTCCCGGCTGACTCCATTTTTTATGCATCCCTCCACAAAATCGCCCCTGTAGCCCTCAACTTCATGCGCGATCTTTTTGCTGAGAACCTTGCGGAATTTATTGGCCTTACCCCAGGAGAAACCTGCCAGCCCGACGGCGATGAAGAGCACCTGGTCTTGATATACAATCACGCCATAAGACTCGTTCAGCCATTCCTCAAGTCGTGGGTCGAGATAGGTCACTTTCTTGCGCCCGTGTTTGGCATCGATGAAATCGGGGATGCTATCCATCGGGCCAGGCCGGTAGAGGGCAATCATAGCCATCACGTCCTCGACGCGCGTCGGCTTGAGCTGCTTGACGTATTCGCGCATCTTCGCGCCCTCGAGCTGGAAGATACCTGTCGTCTCACCGCGCGCCAGCAGCTCAAAGGCTTTCCGGCGTTTAAGGTTCTGCGCCTCGTCGCCCTCTATCACATCCAGCGGGATTTTTTCCAGGATGATCTCTTCCCCGCGTGACTGCTTGATGAACTTGAGCGCATTGTCCAGGATAGTCAGGTTGGAGAGGCCCAGGAAGTCAAATTTGATAATGCCCAGTTCTTCCAGGTGCGCCTGCTCGTACTGCGTAATGCGTCCTTTACTCGGGTCTTTGGGGTCGCGTAGCTGCAGCGGCACAAAGTGTTCCAGCGCTTCATTGGCAATAATCACTCCTGCCGCGTGTACGCCGGTGGAACGCACCGAGCCTTCCAGTTTCAGCGCCTGGTCAATGATTTCCCGCGCGGGCTTGCTCTCTTTATACAGATCGCTCAAGTCTTTGACGCTGTCCAGCGAACCTTGCAGCGTGACCTTGGGGCCGGTGGGAATCAGGCGCGTGATACGGTCGCCGATTTCCTGCTCGCCCATGACGCGCGCCACGTCTTTAACCGATGCTTTGGCTGCCATCGTGTTAAACGTAACCATCTGCGCCACGCGGTCATCGCCGTACTTGTGCGTCACGTACTCGATCACTTCTTCACGCCTGTTATCCGGGAAGTCCATGTCTATATCAGGCATGTCCGCGCGTTCGGGATTGAAGAAGCGTTCAAAGGGCAGTTGGTAGCGCAGCGGGTCAACATTGGTGATGCCCAGCACATAAGCCATCAGGCTGCCGGCAGCCGAGCCGCGCGCGGAACAGCGAATGCCGTGCGAGCGCGCGTAGTTCACAAAATCCCACTCGATCAGGAAATATGGCACGAAGCCTTTATCCGCGATCATATTGATCTCATAATGAAGCTGCTTCTCGATCTGTTCGCTCAGTTCGCCAAAGCGTTCTTTGACACCCTCTATACACAGGGCGTGCAGGTAGTCTTTCTGCGAACCATATTGCGGTGGAATGGCATAGTTGGGCAGCTTCGCTTTGTGTGCCAGTGGATTCACGCTGCACTGCTCGGCGATGCGCACGCTGTTCATCAGCGCGTCGGGCAAATCGGGAAAGAGACGCGCCATCTCTTCCGCGCTCTTGAGATAGTATTGATCGCTATCAAACTTCATACGTTTGGGCGTGTTCAACTGCTTGCCCGTCTGCACGCACAGCAGCACATCGTGCGAGGTGGTATCGTGCGCATCCACGTAGTGCAGGTCGTTTGTAGCCACCAGCGGAATGTGCATCTCTTTATGCATGCTATAGAGCAATTGATTGAGCTGCGCCTGCGGCGAGGGCTTCCCATCCTCAAAGATGCCTTGATGCTCCTGGATTTCCAGGTAGAAGTTTTCCGTTCCAAAGACATCCTGGTACCAGCGCGCCATCTTATAGGCTTCTTCCACTTGCTCTTTGAGCAGCGTTTTGGGAATCTCACCGGAGAGGCAGGACGAGGTCACAAACAGCCCCTCGGCATATTGCGCCAGCGCCTTCTTGTCAATACGCGGGCGCAGGTGCCAGCCCTCGGTATGGGCGATGGTGGTCAGTTTCATCAGGTTGTAATAGCCGGTATTGTTTTTTGCCAGCAGCAACAAATGGTGATAATCGTCGCTGAAGCGTTTGGAATGGTCATGCATATCTTCGGTTAAATAAGCTTCAATGCCGATGATAGGGTTGATGCCCCCTGCTTTGCACGCTTTGTAAAACTCGATCACGCCATACATCGCGCCGTGATCGGTAATCGCCAGGTGCTGCATGCCCAACGCCTTCGCCTGCTGCACCAGCTTTTTTGTGCGGCTAAATCCATCCAGCAGTGAATACTCGGTATGGACATGCAAATGCGCAAAATCGGCGCTCATAGCCATTCCTCCATCGCGAAATAATGTTCTATTATTCAGAATACTCGGTCAAATATTCTAATGTCAAGCTTTGCTTTACATCTAATACAACGTGCCAATTCGGCAGCGCTCACACATATGAAAGTACTATGATATACTTCGTAGGGACGCGATTCATCGCGTCCCTACGAATCACCTGGAAGCATGGAGCGACACATGACGAGAGCATACAGCGACCACATCGGGTTGACAGCCGATTCTCCCAACTTTCCCGCCGCGTGGGACGAAGTTGTCGAAAAAGTCAAAATCGCCGACGAACTTGGTTATGACTGCATCTGGCTGGGTGAATCCTGGGGTTACGAACTCTTTACCTCGATGGCAGACCTGGTGCGCGCTACAAAACGTATCAAAATAGGCGCGGGCATCGCCAACATTTATTCGCGCACACCCGCTTTGATCGCCAGCACCGTCGCCACGTTGGACGAGCGTTCCGGCGGGCGCATTCTGCTCGGCCTGGGTCCGTCAAGCGCTTATGTGATTGAGCACTGGCACGGCGTGCCATTTCAGAAGCCGGTGCAGCGCACACGCGAGTATGTCGAGATCATTCGCATGATCCTGCGGGGCGAGAAGCTAGTCTATCACGGTGAGTTCTTCAATCTCGAACGCGGCTTCACGCTGCGCTTCAATCCGGTGCGCAAGGACATTCCTATCTATATTGCCGCCATGGGGCCGAAAAACGTGCTGCAGGCCGGAGAGATCGCCGATGGCGTGCTGCCCGTGTACTGGCCGGAGATCAGGTGGGGCGAACTGCGCGAGCAGCTCGACGAAGGCGCGCGCCTTGCCGGTCGCCCCCCACACAGCGCGGCCATCGCACCCTACATCACCTGTTTCATTCTCGAAGAAAACGCCACCGACGAGGAGCGCCAGGCCGCGCGTTTCCAGGCCGCCTCGCCTCTTGCCTACTACATCGGCAGGATGGGTGTCTACTACGCGCAGATGCTCACCCGCAACGGCTTCGGCAAAGAGGTAGAAGCAGTGCAGCAGGGCTGGAAGACGGGCATGAAGACAGGTATAGGGGCAGTCACACCCGAATTGCTGGACGCCACCTCAATCATCGGCGCACCGGCAGAGATCGCCGCCAAACTCGACCGCTGGGTCGCGGCAGGCGTCGATGAGCCCATCCTCTCCATGCCCCCCGGCCCACCCGACCAGGCCGGCCCAAAATTGGCCGCGCTGATGAGCGCGTTAAAAGTGTAGGGAGCCACTACCGCGTCGTTCTTTCTACGAATGCATCCGCGTGCTTCAGGCGTTTGCCGGTCGATGGATGGTCATAGAAGAGAAATTCGATCAGCGGCGCTGGCTCGAATTCGGACAGATTCTGGTTCGCCAGGCGCGTCATCGCGCTCTTGAATGGCTCTACCAGGTGTGTGGATTGCAGCGCGTACTCGTCGGCCTGACCCTCGACAAGCCGGCTGTAGCCATTGCTGAGCGGCATGACGATCAATCCAAAGAGCGCGGTAAGAGCGAGCAGCAGTGGGATGGTTGCGGCATCCGCTAATCCCTGGTAGAGGTGTTGTGTATCAACCGCCCAGTGGAGTATCACATTCGCCAGGTATAACCCGCCCAGCGTAAAAAGTGACTGGCTGATAATCAATTTCCAGATGTCGTGATGCACATGATGTCCCAGTTCGTGAGCCAGCACTACCTCAATCTCCTCAGGGGTGTAATGCTCCAGTATGGTATCACCCAGTACGATGCGGCGCGTGTTGCCCAATCCCATCAGCGCGGCATTGGCTGCCGTCGTCTTGCGACTCATATCGAACGTGTAGACGCCGCGCACACGAGTATGCGCGCGCTGCGCCAGCGCCAGCAAACGCTGTGATAAATCGCCATCCGGTAGTGGACGAAACTTGTAGAAAAGCGGAAACAGCAGCACAGGCGCGAGATTAGCCATCACCACCGAGAAGAAGAGCAGTACCAGCGCCACCCATAGCCACCATGTCAGCGGCTGCACAGCGAGCAGCAAATAGACGATTTCGATCATTATGCTTCCCAGTACTAATTCCAGCGCCAGGCCCACAAAGAGATCGCGCAGCCAGCTTTTTATGCTCATGACCGAAAGTCCATAACGATGTGACAGCACAAACCCATAATAACTCAACGGCGCGGTAATCACCTCATATGCCAGCATCAGGATCAGGAAAAAGCACAGCACTTGCAGGGGAAACCAGCCATGCACCGGCTGCCAGTTCAACGCATGCAGCAGGTCGCGCAGCCACCCGGCGATATTCGTGAAAAGCAGCACGCAAACGCCAAGCGCGCCAATACCCATACCGGCATACGACAGGCGGCGGCGTATGCGCGCGTACTCCTTTGCCTTGAGCTGGCGCGCCCGGTCGATTTCAACCTGCCGCGCTGCCTGTCCTGCTTCAATCTCCATTTCCATGCTGGCCATCTCCTGAGGGTGTGTATTAGCATCTTCTCTGTTATCATATATGCTACAGTGAGTTAATGGCAAGGCATGACGATCATGATATGGCCTGTAAATGTTGCCAGGGATAGTCTGTTGGTCCAGGGCGACCGCCTGACAATTACCCGCATTTTATGGGCACGAGGGCGACCGCAAGGGTCTCCACCCCGCGTCAACACCACTCCCGCCCCTACAATGACTACGGCGTGGGGAGGTTGGGACGTTCATTGT
>DATGGW010000516.1:0-15616 GCA_035308345.1 Ktedonobacteraceae bacterium
TCCTGAAGCGGTCAGCCCTCGGCTGCCTCCAGAGGGCGCAGGGAGCCGACAGGGAATGACTCAGGAGGCGCGGCTGCTACCTGGCCAGCACGGGGCCTGTGCTTCTGCCGCGACTCCGCTCCCCTCCCGGTGCCTGTCACCGACCTACTTGTTATGCACGAGCAGGTCGTTGGCGAAGTAGGTGTGGTCGCCGTCGAGCTGAAGGTTATAGAGTGTGGTCGCCGGGTCTGCTGGTTGAGCCACCAGGCTATGCAGCGCAACGGCGTCTATCCGTACGTCAACTGTTTCAGCACTGATTGCTCCCCCTCCACCCACCGGCACAGCCGCGCCCGTCAGGGTCAGCAGACGGTCGCCGACGGTCAGCCGATCAACGTGCAGCACTGAGAGTCGCGCCGGTGTCGCGGTCGGATCGATCGCTTTCCAGCCCTCCTCAGTCATGAATGGGTGCCCTGCGGTTACGAAGAAGTTGCTCCCGTTGAGCGAGTACAGGGGCCGATGCCTGAGCGCCGGTTGCAGGACCCCAGTCACCCGATTGACCCGCCCGGTGTTGCCCAGGACCAGATCCCCGACGAGAACGTGCTCGATCGATCGCGACGTGCCGTCAGCCATTGCGATCCGGGTCCCGGCCGTGAAGCAGTCTGGGAGGCAGGAGCCTTGGAAGCAGACTTCCTCGATAGTGCAACAAGTAGCGCTACTGTAGCTGGTGCAGGTACCATTAGGGTTCTCGGGACAGCAAATCGGCTGGGTGCCACCCGGACTCGCCGGGCCACAGGTGTAGCAGAGGCCTGTGTGATGGGCGGCATCATGGGCGCATTGGTCCGCCGCGGGCGTATCGCCTCCAAAGACCGAGTTGCAGAAGTGAGCACAGGCACTGTTGTCGGCCAGGGCGACTTCGGGCAAGAGCCCGGCCAGGGCTGTACCACCCAGGATGCCTCCGATGCGCCGGAGGGCCTGGCGGCGCGAGTTTGGGGTCGCCAGGGCTTTGGTGAACGCTTCAAACTTCCTGGGATCCATCTTCGTTCGCTCCTTTCACAGTGAACGGGCAGGAGAGGCTCGTGTCAGATCGGCACGAGGAGCACGTCGGTCGCAGATGCCTGGTGAAGGATGACAGCAGTTCCTCCATTGCCACCTCCACCGGAGCGGGAGAGCGCGTGAGGCCTCCTGCCATTCCGATGGATGGAACGCAAGGAGCCACCGTGTACGCATTCTTCCTCACTCCTGCATTGTCCGAGGAGCTGCGCTACAAGACCATCAGGTAAAGGGCGACCAGGGGAGTTCTGAGTGTGCAAGAGCCTTGCGCGTGTGAGTCTGCTTCCCCGACTCGCTCACACCCGGCGGTTCGTAGGCACGGCCCAGGAGGATAAGCCAACGCTCCACCCGATTTCATCAAGGCCATCACGCAAGATGCACGAAAAGACCGACCAGCCAGAGAGCAGAAGACGCAAGAAAATAAGCTATGCTGCTCTCCTCATTCTAGAATATAATCTCTGACGTCGTATTTGTCAATGCTTCGATCATTTCCGCAGGTATCTGGCACCTCGCTAGCTGCCTACCCAACTACACGAGGGCAGCGAACCACGTCTTCGTGTCTGCTCATTTGCGCTGTCGCAGAATCGGCCGTTAAATGACACACATGGTTCGGTTTACTAGATGGCGGATCAGGCTGGAAGCGCGAGGAGGATATGAATTGATGAACCATCTCAAAAACCGTGCCAAAATCAACGTCTCATATTTTGATAGGTGAGATGAGCAAGTGAGACAAAATGAAGAGATTATTTGCGCCTATTGGTCATCGTCACTGCCGGGATTTGTAAACCATCCGTGGCGAGGTTTCATCTGTTCAGGTGTTCTTATTCATAAAATTCTTTATCAGCGATAGGAACTTTTTGATTTTTGATTGTCGCTCTTCTGCAAGAGCTAGGGCAACACCGACCCAAATAGACACCGCGTCTTTGTACAGCACACCATAGAGGAAAAGAATAAGGGCCATAAACTGAATGAGGGTAAAGTAGGCGTGCTTTTGTTCAATACCATTATTAGCATCGCTATCTTGTTGCGAGCTTTGAGGCCTCAATACGTTTTTATCCATATTCTCCCCTTTGTAGGGCAGTAAGCAACGGGTTTTGCAAAACATGCAAAACCATTACCATGCCATGTACAAAGAGGAGATTTTGGCCTGTACACCTTCCAAAGGTTATAATGTCTTACCACCGCTCTTGTAAACAGCGGAGTATCTGCTTTAGACATGCACCTATGTCGTTACAAATCTCGCTCTACTATTCAATTGTCTGTCTCAAATGTCTGCCATCATCGTTAGTGGCAGTTCCCCCCTAGTGCTATGTAAAAAGACAGGCCTCCGCTTTTCACATAGTTCTTAGTAGGTTATCCATTTTCTGAAGAGGATATTACCATAGACCACATGCGTTGTCAACTTCGACTCAAATAGATTTGTGGTATGAAGCAAGAAGCAAGGAGTGAAGCAATGGACATATACGAACGGGCAATGCAGTATACCGGCATGATTGAACGTGTCATGCCTGAGATGAGCAGATCAGAGCGAGCGAGAAGAGTGCTGATGCTGGTAGAGGCTGACTTCAAGCAGGCAAGCGGCGTTCAGGGCATTAGCAAGCAAGCAGTAAGGGGCGGTCAAGGGCGGGCGCGGGGGCTACTTATTCTCTTTTCTTATACGAGCCGCTTCTTTTTGTTTTTCCCTCACCTTTTGCAGGTTCTCAATAGCCCTATCTTGCCAAGCAAAGTGCAAGGGCTTTATTTTGCGGGCCTTTCTCTGTGTAATAGGTACAGGCTCAGGGATTTCATCGCGTCTGTAAACCACAATGATATTATTGACAGTGGAATTGATACCTATTCGCCCAAAGAAAAATCCAGACGTACCTAAAGACTCAGATGTAACAGAATGTACGTACCATCCTTCTTTAGCCAGTTTTTCAGCGTCCTTCTGAAATCGTGCTTGCGGTGATTTGAGAGGGAAACCGCTCACCCTATATTGTACGATACGCTGTTCTGCCATTTTATTTACGCTCCTATTTATTTTTTCTCTAGTAAATATAACACAGGAGAGCCGCCCAAATTTCATATAAAGAATATGCTCGGCCCGCCCTACCAAGTGGCAAAGCGGGCAGAAACCGTGCAGCAACGGAACGAGCGGATAGTCAAAGCAAGGCATAGGCACAGCTACATGAGCATACGAGATTTAGCTGATCTATTGGGCCTGTCAAAGAGTACTGTTCATAGAGTGCTACAGGTTCAGCAGTAAGGGCGTGTCTGGTGGTGGTGGTGCGGTATCCACTTCTCCTACGGTGACAAGGGCGGTGCGGTCAAGGGCGGTGACATAAGCTGAACAATTGACCACTGGAAACAATAGTGCTTTTAGCGTTCGGCTCCTTTTTCGCGCCAGGGCAAGCTCAACCACAGGCGCGCGGGGGCATGCATATGGTAAGGCATGACCATAGCGCGTGACAGGCCGATGCATGACACTTTCATTGTCGCGCTTGTCATAGCAAAAATGACAATCATGCAATGCAGCGTGAATAAGCTCATGCATGCGGGCGCGATGTGTGCTGACTGTACCAATGCCGATACGAGAGACCGTGCTAAAGACAATGACAATGCCACTTCTTCTACGGTGTCACGGGGACGGGCTGGTAGGGGATAAGACATACTGACATAGTGACTACTTGACAACCTGACAAAAGCTATGTATGATCTTCAATGTCGGATAACGATAATTAACCGTCATTCAGAAAGAGGTATGTCATGAACACACAAAACGCTCTTATGACTGTTGACAAGCCGGATGAGGACATGCAAGCTATAGCTGCGTGGTTGTTTGGCAAGTCCAGTCATACCCAACGTGGATATAGTCGCATCGCTCACAACCTGCTATCAAACGCTGGCAAGTCACTACGCGCAATGACACTGTATGATCTTCAAGCGTTTATCGCAAGCTTACAAGGTGAGACAAGCAGCATCGCACTAGCAACGAACGCTATCAAGAGCCTGTACAGCTTCACTACTGAACTAGGATACACACCCATCAACATAGGCAAGGTGTTAAAGTCTCCTAAAGTGCGAGACGAATTAGCGCAACGTATCTTGACAGAAGTTGAAGCTATCCGCATGATCGACAGGACAGAGAATAAGCGCGACCATGCAATAATCAGGTTGCTGTACCATGCTGGTTTGCGCGTGTCTGAAATTGTAGCGTTATGCTGGCAAGGTGTACGCGCTAGTGAGCAGGGCGCGGTATTGGACGTTTGGGGCAAAGGTGAGAAGCAACGCTATGTAATGATAAGCCCGACAATGTATGAGGAATTGTTGAGTTTGGACGGTCGGTTCTTAGGGCAAGATCGCTATGTCTTTCAGGGGCGCAAAAGCAAAGGCGGTACGGTTGCGCTGGACACCCGACAAATTGAACGGCTTGTAGAGGACGCCGCTATACGTGCTGACGTTGCAACCTACATTGACGACAAAGGGCGCAAGCGTTCCCATGTATCCCCGCACTGGCTACGACATAGTAACGCAAGTCACGCGCTGGACAACAGCGCACCCGTCCATGTGGTAAAGGAGAGTTTGGGGCATAGTTCGTTAGTCACTACCACGCGATACGCACACATAAAGCCAGGAACGGGAAGTAGCCAGTATCTAAAAGTTTAACTCGCAACCCCGCCACAACAACACATCAAAAGCGAGAGGTAACGTAGTCATTCCTGGTTTGATCTTCCTGTACGTTGCTGAATGAATGCGTCAAGGTCAGTGCGCGAAACAAGGTAACGCTTTTTAATATCGAAACCGATAGACCGCAATTCCCCGCTTTTAATCCATCGTCTCACCGTGCGTTCGTCAACCTCTAATTCACGCGCAACCTCTCTTATGGTTAATACATTCGAGTTTGCCATTGACGCTACTCCTAAACAGCATTTACCAGGAATTTTACCACATGAGTCAACATGAGTACAGTACATCGGTTTAGGCTTGACAACACTAGACATTCCAGGCATATTTAGCATAGGTTACTGTTTTCCAGCAAGAAAGTGAGAGAGCAATGCAAGGTGACGTTGTACCTATCATCGGCAATCGACTAGAGTATGTTGGGTCTCTTAGGGTATACGTCAATGCGCGTGGTGAACTGGTTATCCCAATCGGCAACTGTAGAGTCTATGTTGAGGATGAGCAAGCAAGAGCATTCTTAGACGACTTGCTCTCACTCGCAGGCAGGTTCAGAAACCAGCCAGTCAGCAACGGCAACGTACCAACTTTAAGGTAGTGGGAAAGAATTATCTAGTAGGGGAACAAACGCCCCTACTAGGTTGTCAGAGCGGATAGGAGAAAGTCATGAGAAGCTTCACAGAAGACACCGTGCAACCCCCGCGTCTTTATGCACAACCCTCTTTACACTTTGATAAGCTCCTAGCGATTTATGCCCGTCAGTCAACGAAAAAGCAGCTTGTCAATAATAAAGAGTCCCATGAGCAGCAGACTAAAGAGCTATGGCAACTAGCACTTGATTATGGCTGGAACGAAGAAAACATTATCATCTACATCGAAAACCTACGAGACGGGAAGCTCGTAAGTGCAAGTGCAACACTACGCATTGACGAACGGCCTGAACTGCAAGCCCTTACAGAGCGGATTGAAAAGGATGAGGTTAAAACTGTGCTGGTATGGGCCGTTGACAGGCTCTTTAGGGATGAGGACATGATACAGCCTGCTGTATTTGCAAAGCTCTGTAAAGATCATGGCTGTATTGTGCTGACGATTGACGACATCTTTGACTTTAACAACACACGTAGGGACGACAGGAAGCGGTTTCTTGAGCTAGCACAAGCAGCAGCAGACTACAGCACGAAACACGTTAAGGGGCGCATGTTGCCAGCAAGGGCGCGCGTATCGATGCGCGGTCAAGCTGACGGGCGCAAGGTGTCTGTTGGCTACATCGTTGATAGGCGCGAGTTTATAGAGGACGGAAGTGAAAACCCCAAATATAAGCGGTTTGTGCCATACTTGCCACACGCTAAAGTTGTACGCTGGCTATTCAAGCGGTATCGTGAATTGAACGGCAACTTAAACCGGCTGTACAGAGAGATAGAAGCATGGCCTTTGATCTTCCCATTTTTTGAGGACTCGGAGAACGCTAAGTACCTGCTTTTGAGCAAGAATGATAAGGGCTATGTGCTGACAAAGGGCGGGCTGGCCGTGCTACTCACCAACGTTGTTTACTTGGGTTGGTGGTACTTCAAAGGGCGTATTGTGAGCAAGAATAATCATGATGCGATTGTTGGCGCTGACGACTTCTGGTATGCATTCAACCGGTTAAGCCCCTACACGCTGGACGGGGAAAGAAACGTTAGAGCAACAAGCCAGGTACACAACCGAACGGACAAGCCCGATAGCTTGCTACAAGGTATCATAACCTCAACAAATAAGCGGCGTGTGTACGTGGTCGGTACTGACTACAGGGTTATGGATGAAAAGAACAGGGTATCGATAGGCATTGCCGATCTTGACCGTATCTTTCTTGACCGGCTCTTTACTGTGCTGAATGACAGAGAACACGGTGAGACCATAGAGCAACGCCTTAGAGAAGTGCAAGCCCTGAGAGAACACGCGCTAGTATCCGTAGACGAGCAGATAGCAGAGACGAAACGGCAACTTGCACGAGCAGAACGGGACAAGCGCATAGCAGAAGATGAAGACTATGAAGACGGGATACGGGCGGCTATCCGTGACATAAAGCGACTTAACAACACGCTGACAGAGCTTGAGAGCAAGAAAGAGCAGGCTACTACAGATGAGCTTAACATAGAGGAATGCCAGAACTTGCTTGAGTGTGTAAGGGACGGTTGGAACGAGCTAACTTTTGAGAAGAGACGCCGCTTTATCAGGCTCATTGCGCAATCCGTTGTACTCTCAGAAGCATCAACGCACTTTCTAAAGCTTGAAATCGTCTGGACAGGGCCGTATGGCTGTACTGACGTGGGTTACATCTGGCGTGAAAATGCTAGCGGTGGGATGTACACAGAAGAGGAAAACGCAATCATACGGGAACTGTACCCTGTAGCTGACAGGGCGGTCATTCTGGAAAGCTTGCCTCATCGTAGCTGGACTGGCATACTAGTACAGGCGCGGCATTTAGGGCTTGCTCGTAACCGTTCATGTGGGAATACCTCAAAGCTTCACATCGATCTATCCCGTCAAGACAAGGAAATTATCGACTCGTTAGGGCTGGTGTATGATGTGAAATGGCCTGATAAGTGGGCTGGCTGGCTTTCACCGTCCGATAATAAAACTGACTTCTCACCATGATGGAAATGACCTTTTTAGATCACGAGCATTCCGGTACTCAGGTACATGTCCCCATCACCACCTTTCAATCCCGCTGGTGATGGCTGCTTCTCGTCTGTCAGTATCTTTCTGACGAAAAGTTACGGCGTTCCAAAGAACTGGGAGCGATCATCAGTTTTCCTCTAGCTTAGAGGATAGCCCAAAGCGGGTAAAAAGTGAAGACATGATACCTTTCTCTTCGGTGAACGTTTGAGAAGACAAGCTGAAAGACATAGCACGCGGGAAGTGAAAGAAGGAGAAACTATGTCTCAGGGAGGTCGCCGTGCCTTTCTTTATTGATCAAGAGCCGACGCGCCCACTGGCACAGGTCAGAAGGGATGCGAAGCAACAGGCTGCCTTTGTTGATCAAGAGCCGACGCGCCCACTGGCACAGGTCAGAAGGGATGCGAAGCAACAAGCTGCTGTGGTTGGGAATGAACGGCTGATTGCACTGGTGGGGACGGTGCTATTGGTCCTCATTGGAGCGGAAATCATCATTGCGGCAAAGATGCGCGCACTCATGCCCATCCATATTGTGGTAGGGGTGCTGTTGACCGTTCCCCTGTTCGTCAAAATCGGCAGCACGGGCTATCGTTTTCTGCACTACTATACTGGATCGCCTGCTTTTGTCCAGAAGGGCCCGCCGCGTCTGGAGATGCGCCTGCTGGCCCCGTTGCTGCTGCTTGCCAGCCTGAGCCTGATCGCCAGTGGCATCACGCTCGCTTTGCTTGGCCCGACCACTTTGCTGTCCGTGTGGGTGTTGCGCTTACACGCGCTCAGTGTCATCTGCTGGTTGCCGCTGCTGGCGCTCCATGTGGGAGCCTACATCTGGCGTGTCCCCCGCCTACTGCTTGCCGATTGGCAGAAACGCGCCAACCGCCGGATTCCAGGACGCGGCTGGCGCTATGGAGGCACACTTGTTGCCGTACTGACTGGCGTGGTTGCAGCAGCGCTTTTTTTACCTCATGCGGCCTCCTGGACTGCCTGGGAACCCAATATCTCCCCCCACATTCCTGGTCCCCTGCTGGCAGCCCTGTTCGCTGCTTTCCTGGTGGGCTTGGGTGGACTGGTGCTGCTCAAACCATGGCGTTGGCGTCAGTAGCCCTGAGAAGGTGCGCTAGATAGGAAGATGTTATCTCAAAGGAAACATGGTGCCACACGAGACTCATCCCATAATCAGAACCTCACATGGTCAGGCTGTTGACGGCAAACGTGAGACAATAGGAAGAGCTACTGAAGATTGGGTGCATGCACATCCCCAAACAAGAACAACATAAGTCACACCACCTCGACGCGCTCAAAGATGCTAGCTTAGAGCGATGGTCTACAACGATCTCCTATTTTACCTCATGTAATTGAGGCCTGGTCATAAATAGGCAGCCAGGATGATGACTCTGCGAACTTTATGTATCTAGCAAGACTACTTGTTTTATGTTAGTATAAATATGTATTTGTTCTGTTGTATTATAAAGCTCCAATCGATTGAGAAGCTAAAAAATGCTGACTGAGGACTCAAAGCCAGAACAAAACGAGATGTTTGGGAAGGCTGCAAAGGAGAGCAGGGCTTCCACTGATTTTCGTGGCATCGGCTTTGTTCACTGGACAAAACACAAAAGATTCGCGGTTGTCTACTGGCTAAAACAGAAGGTATTCGTTGTTGAAATTGTTGGCGGTACGATGATTGTTTCTGGGCTGATCTGGATCGGCGTTGTTTTGCTGTGGTACGTTGCTAGTGACCCAGTCAAATTTCTTGGACTTCTTGCCACGAGCATTATTGCACTACTTGGTGTAATCGGAGCTTTGTGGTCTTCCTTCAAAGATGTCCGGGAATATCTAAAAGCCAGGCATCTGAATAGAGGCCCGTTATTCTATAAAGCCGTACTCATAACGAACATCATTGCGCTTCTGCTTAGCGCTGTCTTAGTCCTGGTGAGATTTGATCCCTATACACACCTCGGTTGGCAAGTACTCAGTTCGCCTTTCAATAGCACCAACGATTATTATTGGCATGAACAGCCTGCTATGGGTAAATCTCCATCTGGTAAGTGTACTTTCGATCCAACTGATGGAACCTATCGCGTTACCGCCACTAAACCTGTAGCTCATTATTGTGTCGCCACGGCAACCGATTATAGCGATTTTATTTACGAAGTCCAAATGAAGTTTATCGTAGGTGATTGTGGGGGAATAGTATTTCGTGCAGACCAAGCAAGCGACAATGATTATACATTTAACATTTGCCAGAATCAGACCTATTGCCTCTGGCGTTTTATTGGCCCCTTTGGTATTGGGAAAAATCATTACCTTATTGGATGTAATGGACAACCCGGCAATCTCCCGACGATACTACAAGGAAACGACGGAAGAACCAGACCGATTACTCTTGCAGTTGAAGCGAGAGGAGAAAAATTCGTATTATTTATTAACCATCAGATATTAGATGAAGGCTTCGACTTCTCAGATCAAGAATTGAAAGAAGGAGAAATTGGAGTCGATGCATCCTCATACCCTGGAACTCCTAAAACCGAGATTGCATTTAGCAATGCGACTGTATGGAGTTTGAATGGCACCTGATCAGCTTCTTATCTATGACCAGACCTCGATTAATTGAGGCCTGGTCATATCCTCAGGCCGCTTTGAGAAAGGCTTTGAGTCCGACGCACAGTGGCAGGTCGTGCTCAAAGCGGTACACCAAAGCCAGTTGGTAGACAAAGATGGCTCCTAACGCAAAGCGTTGGGTCGCCAGCAGGCCTTTGGTGGGCACCTGGCCATGCCCTTCAAAGATGCCTTTGAAATGTTCGTTAAAATTTTCCATCGCGATGGACCGCAGCTTATGAAAGAGGCGTCGCACTTCGACGCCAGCGTCGCTATGCGGATAGCGTCCATATTTGGTCGTCACGAGCAGGCGGTCGGCTTGCTCGCAGGCCTCGTGCAAGTCCGGCGTATTGTAATGCCGGTCGCCCAGGACGAAGCGGACTTCGGCAGGCACCTCGCCGAGCAGTGCAGGGGCAGGTTCGTTATCAGCGATATTCGCTGGGGTGAGCCGCGCTGCGATGGGAAACCAGACGCCGGCCACGACGGAGACGACGTGCAGTTTCCAGCCGTAGACCCAGCCGTACCAGCCCGACTTGGTCCAATGGGCTTCGGGATCAATCGAGGTGTGGGGTAGTTCGCCCTTCTCCCGATGCTTCTGATGCCACACGCCGCCGCGGGCGCGCAGCACGGTACTGTCGATGGCGACCGCCCGCCCACAGGTGGCCCACGGCTGAAGCAGGTCAATCAGATACCGTCCCAGGCAGCCAATCTGTGCTGGTAACGTAGCGGGAATGGCCTTCAAACGCCGTTCCCAGGTGCGACGCGAGGGCAAGTGGCCTTGCTCACTGAGCAAGCTCCGCAAGGTCGCCATTTCGGCGGTCGGCTGAGCCAGGACACTCAGCAACCCATGGACGGTGTGCAAGTGACGGACAATCATGATGACCAATGCCTTGAGAAACAAGCGGTCGGAATACACCATCGGATGCCCTCGCTGGCGTTTCCTCGCCGGCACCGGCATCGGCAGACGCTCGACCAGTTTGACTAACGTGACAAGCAGTGAGTCTTGCAGTATCATGGAGGTGGCCCTTTCTCGTTGGAAGATGTTGCAATCTCCATGATATGGGTTGAATCCAAGCTGAGGCAAGTCTCTCGCTTGGGTTCCTATTTATGACCAGGCCTCATGTAATTCGATGCCTAAAATATCGGCAAGCTCGACTGTTATTTTAAGTAGGTAATGAGTGATTTCGGGCCGCATCAGACCAAATGCGCATCCTCACGCTGGATACGAAGAATCAGGTGGTCGAGAACATTACTCGCTACCAGGGTACCGTCAATAGCTCCGTTTTGCGCGCTTCCGAGGTTTACCGCCCCGCCGTAATTCGTAACTGTCCAGGCGTGATCATCTGCCATAATCATCCGAGCGGCGATCCGACTCCCTCGCCCGAAGATATCATGGTAACAGAACAACTTGTGCAGGCTGGACGTCAGCTTGATATTGAACTGGTCGATCACCTCATCATAGGCAACCAACGCTTCATCAGTTTAAAAGAGCGCATGAAGTGGTGAAACCGTCAGGGTAGGGGCGCACTCTTGCGGTCGCCCTGGAAGAACAGCGTTGCAATATTTCACCTCATGCGGTATCCTTCTAAAGTAGGAGGGACAGGTTTCATGTCGGCTGAGATACAGGTACAGGCGCAAAGCTCCTCACCTCTGATTCAACACGCCTATGCGGGGAGATTGGTTGCCGCAGAGGGATTGGATGGTTCCGGGAAGAGTACCCAACTGCAATTGCTGCGCTTCTGGCTGCAAGCCGAAGGATACGAGGCGCTTATCGCTGAATGGTCTCCCTCAAAACTGATCAAGCGTGCCCTGAAAAGTGGCAAAAAACAGGGCCATATGGACCCTATGTTGATGAGTATATTGCATGCTGCTGATTTCGCTGAACTGCATGAGCGCAACATCGTTCCTGCTCTGCAGCGCGGCGCAATTGTGCTGGCTGATCGCTACATTTACACTGCCCTGGCGCGTGATCTCGCGCGCGGCGTCGAACGTTCCTGGGCAGAAGACCTGTACCGCTTTGCCGCACGGCCAGATCTGAGTATCTACTTTCAAATCAGCGCGGAACAATCGCTTGAACGCATCCTGAACAACCATCCACGCCTGAAATACTACCAGGCAGGCATGGACCTGGGCATCAGCCGCGACCCCATCGCCAGTTTTCGTGCTTTCCAGCAGCGCATCCTTAGCGAATATGAAAAAATGATCGAGGCGAATGCATTGCTGCCTTTTGATGCCACGCTGCCTGTCAAGCAGCAGCAACAGCTTCTGCGCGCTGCCGTTGAGGGCATATTACAGTGAAAGAAAAACTATGCCAGAAAACCACTTGCATATAGGCGCGAACGCCGAGATGCCCATGTTGCGCCTGGAGCGGCCGCTTTTGATCGCGCTGGAAGGCATCGATCTCTCTGGCCGCACCACGCAGGTAGAGCTGCTGCGCGACTGGCTGTTAGCCCAGCGCTACCATGTCACGACAACTGCATGGCGCACTTCCCCGCTTATTTCAGATGTGCTGGCGCGCGCCCGCCTGGGGCCGCCGCTGCGTCCATTAACCTACAGCTTACTATATTGCGCCGATCACATGGACCGCACGCAGCAGGTTATCAACCCGGCGTTGGCACGGGGCGAGATTGTGCTGGCAGACCGCTATATCTATACCGCCTTCGCCCGTGACACCGCCCGCGGACTGGATGCCGCCTGGGTGCATAACCTGTATCGCTTCTCCGTGCAACCGGATGTCGTCTATTACTTGCACATCACTCCCGAAGAAGCTGTCAAACGGCGCTTAGCTTTGCAGCGACAACGCCTGGAGAAGGTGGAGAAAGCGGGTGGCAAGAAGGCCAGAAATGCCGAGCAGCCCAAACACCCTAAACAGCAGAAACAGTCGGAGAAGAAGCAGGCGCAGGTCAACGCCATAATGTCTGGCCCGATCCTGACAGGTGAAGCGCTGGAAAGTTTTCGCAACTTTGAAATCAGGATGTATAGTGAATATCAGAATATGCAAAAAGAGTTTGGATTTAGCGTTATTGAGGGTAATCAGTCCATCGACAAGGTGCAGGCTATGCTGCGGCGAGCCATTACCCACCTGCTGTTGAATATCAATGCGTAGAATAAGGGTATATCATTGTGAAGATTCTGCACGTTTCTGATCTGCATTATCGTGAATCACCCGAAAGCTGGGCCTTGTTGAAGGAGGCTGCGCGCCAGTTTGAGACGCTGCGCCCTGATTACATTTTGATTACCGGGGACCTGACCAACGATGGTCTGGATGAACAGTTCGAGCCTATCAAGCGTTTTGTCTCGTCGCTGGATTTCTGCGAGGTGCTGCTGATCCCCGGCAATCGTGACGCGGCCCGCACTATCGTACCCACTGCTACCGAACGCAGCGATCTTGAATATTTCTTGCTAACACATCCTGAACCCGCAAACTACCTGGATGAGATGGATACCTTCGAAAATGTTAATCGGGGGCGACAGGGCAAATTCTTCGATCACTTCGAAGCCACCGAGTTCTATTATCGCGCCAATGGCATTGCCGCCGTTGGTCTGAATAGCACGCCGGAGATTACGCCGCGCCAGATGGAACAGGTGGCGCAGCATTTCAGCAAGGGAAAGCCGGGCGAACTGCGCATTTTCTGCGCTCATCACAGCTTCCTGCCCGTGCCGACTAAGAAGCTCAAGCCGGGCGATACCGTGCCGCGCGCCGCCGATATCCTGCAAACGCTCATCGAACTCAACGTTGACCTGCTTTGCTGCGGGCATATTCACCGCAGCCACGTCTGGGATTTGTCCGATGGCAGGCATCGCCTGTTATGTTGCAACGCCGGGTCGCTGCTCGATTCATCCGGTAAAAAAGATAACGGCTACCTGGAAATCGAGATCGGGCGTGACCTGTTCATTACCAAACATACGCTGTTTTCGCGCCGCACCGAGCCGTTGTATCATCGCGTGCGTTTTGGTGACATGCTCCAAGCGCGACAACTGGACGGCGTCGGTGATAATATAGAGATGCGCCCGGCAGCGCCAAACGAAGAGAAGGCCAGCCACGCGGGCCGCGCGAAAGCCAGGAAATCCAAAGGCAAGAAATAGGAGGGTTGAAACGATGACAGATGATATGCCATCTTCTCAGGAAGAGGGACAAACGCCCACCGGTGATGAATTGAAGAAACTGCGCAAGCGAGAGCAGCGCGCGCTTGAACGATTGCAAGAAGCGCACAAGGCGCAGGCTAAAGCCTTAGAACGCTTCCAGCGCGCCGAAGCTCGCTTGCAAAAGCGCACCACGCGCCTGCAGCGTGTCGAAGACCGCCTGGCACGCGCTCGCCTGCAATTGCAGCAAGCGGCAGCGCCCGCGTCCGATTCGTCGACAACAATGCCTGAGGCATCACAGATACCTCCCTCTAAACCAGCATCGCGCGAAGAAGCTGAACAACCGGTCAACGAGGCACGCGCCGCTGCCGAGGCCGCCGAAGAAAATACTCGCCTGGCGGCTGAACGAGCCGGCGAAATCGCCGCGCGTCTGGACCAGGTCAGCTCAGCGCATCACAGTGCGGAAGAACTTTCGCAGTTGCAGGCCGAAGAGCCATCCGCCACACCCGAAGAAATTGCCAGCATCGAAGAAGAGGAAGAATTGACTGCGGCCGTTACTGCCGAAACCGTCGCGCACATCACAGCCGAGCGCGCAGCCAAAGCAGAAGCTATAGCGGAGATCAGCAGCGCGCATACACGTGAAGCGCGCCGCCAGGCGCAAGAGGCCGAGCAAGCCCTGGCCGAGTTGCGCGTCGCCATATACAGTGGGGCCTTGAGCGGTGAAGAGGCTGAAGAATCGCTATGGCGCGCGGAACATGAGGTAACGCGCGCCCAGGCGTTTTTAGCCGATGCCGAAGCCGACGAGGAGCGGGCGGTAAACGCCGCAATGAACGCGGAAGCCGATGCAGAAGTAGCCGAAGGCATGGCTTTCGCCGCCATCGATCACGTGGCGCTGCTGGTAGCAGCCGAAGAGCAGGAAGCCAGCGCGCAGATGCCGTCATCACCCACTCCTGCACAGGAGTCCACCCCGGAAAATGATAATGAAGCGGATATCACTGATAGAATTCCTATTATGCGCCCGCAGGAACCATCGTGAATACAAACCAGGGCGAGCGCGATACAGACCAGGGTGACCGCCATACAAGACAGGGTGATCGCGATACAGACCAGGGCGACCGCGATACAGACCAGGGCGACCGCAAGGGTCGCCCCTACTATACTACGAAGCGGCTGGCGAAGGGCGTATATAAGGACGAACCTCGCGGTTGCCCTGGAATTCTCGAACTGGACCTCGTGCATCGCTGGCTGACTTTGCCACTCGCGCAATCTTTGCCCCTGACCGGTGGTAGCGCCTGCCAGTTGCTCTATGCCGGGCGGCCTGGCGGCCCGCAGGGACCAGATATACGCGATGCGGTGCTCCAATTCGCGCCTGAAAACGCCGCGGCGCAGGAAGAGCGTATCACCGGCGATGTCGAGTTCCACATTCGCTGCAGCGATTGGTACACGCACCGGCATCATACCGATGTGCGTTATAACAACGTCATATTGCACGTGGTGCTCATCTTCGATAGTGCCGGGCCTATCCTGCGCCAGAACGGACAGGCCATCCCCATCTGCTCGCTAAATGATCTCGTCCCGGCAATATTCCCGCAGCCAT
>DATGGW010000517.1:0-2129 GCA_035308345.1 Ktedonobacteraceae bacterium
GCTGCTGTAACAACCAGTTGCGTTTCAATTCGGGGCGTGTAACGGCAGCGCGCAGGCGTTCGGGATGAAGCGCGCTATCCAGTACGGCAACCACCACATCTTCCGCGCCATTTGGGTCCAGCGGCATGCCAGCATCGGCGAAGGTTACGCGCCAGGCTGGCAGACCACCACCGGACGCAGGCATATCGACCTGGGGTGCAGGCACCGGTGGCATAGCCGGCCCGCCGCTGCTATAAAGCACGGGAGCGGCAGAAATTAGCCAGTTGGGCATGGCAGAGACGATTTGCAAGCCAGACCTGGCCAGTTGATCCAGGTTGCTCTGGACATAGGAGAGCGCCACCGGCATAGGGTCCTGCGCCGGTGAGTTCAACTGGAGCGCGTGGAAAAAAATCGCGATCAGCGGCTGCTGCCGGTTCCTGCCAAAGATAAATGAGCGGCGCATGCCTGTCACCTGCGCCGCATCTTGCCAGCGTCCAACGGTGCCGTAGGGTTCTAAGGTTATACCATGGTCGGCCAGCAGCGCGTTAAGTTGACCGCGTATTTGCTCAATCAATACTTCCTGCGCATCTGCTGCCGGATGCCGCTGCAGTCGCGCCACCACCACCAATTCGCCGGGTATCCAGTAAAATAAGCCATCGGGCGTTCCCATCAACTCTATGGAATTACGAGCCATGCACGTATTCCCCCCTGTCCGCAGTGTAATTTCTCTTGTTGCGAGGCATTGTGCGATTACCCTTACAGGCGCATAATGGGCTGAAGCGTCTATATTTGCTTACATCGATTATACAGGAAGAAGCAGCAAGTAGCAATCAGCAATCACACGGTATTAATGCCCAGGGCGACCGCGAGATATACTGTCCCTACAGATCTTGTCACCTCTTCCCCAAGCTCCTGCCTTCACTTGACGCTTATTGGGCCATCCTTGAGATCAAATCAGGCACAAGGGCTGATATAATTGGTCAGGAACAGTAGCACGCAATATAGAGAGGATCATCCCATGTCGCTCGATCAAATCACACAGTCGCTTATTGAACTCGTTGGCATTCGCAGCACGTCTGGACAGGAACAACATGTTCGCGCATACCTGGAACAAAGGCTTGCCAGCCTCGGCCTCGTTACACAGGTAGACGCGGTCGACAACCTGGTCGCGCTGCTCCCTGGCGAGGGCAAACCACTCATGCTGAACGCGCACATGGACCGCGTGCCGCCTGGGCGTGGGCACCAGCCGGTTATAAGCGATGGCATTATGTACAGCGATGGCAGCACCAATCTCGGCGCGGACGACGCGGCTGGCATCGCCGTTGTGTTGGAGATTTTGACTCAGATTGTCACTCGCGGGCTGCCGCACGCGCCAATTGTAGCGGTGTTCACTGTACAGGAAGAGGTTGGGCTGGTTGGCGCAGGCGCGTTCGATCCATCCCCCTGGCAGGTAAGCGATGGCATTGTATTCGATAATGCATTCGAGCCAGGCGCGGTGGTTTCGAGAGGCGCAACCTACATCGCCTTTGATGTGGAGATCAGAGGACAAACCGGACATCCGGGCAAAGATCTGACACAGACGATCAACGTGATCGACATCTTCCGCGACGCGCGCTACCCGCATGGTTCGCTGGCGCATGACCAGACGCGCATCCTCGTCAGTCGCATCGCTGCCGGCAGCGCGCGCAATGCTGTTCCAGCCAGCGCGCATATCGAAGGCGAGCTGCGCAGTTATGAGCCGCCAGAGATGAGACAACATTACTTAGATGCTATACAACAGGCATTCGAGCAAGCGGCCAGGCAGCATGGCGGCAGCGCGAAAGTCACTTTTGAGCCACATTGCACCAGCTATGAAGTAGATGAACATGAACCCCTGCTCGCTCTGTACCGCGACGTGCTGGCGAGACGTGGCGCGGAACTGCGCGCGCACCCAACTTTCATCGGCAGCGACAGCAGCGCGTTTCGCCCGCGCATCAAAACATTCACGCTCTCCACCGGCGTGGTGAATGAACATTCGACGGAAGAATACGTCGCGCTGGCCCCACTGGAGCAGATCGTGCAGGACGGGTTACAGATAGTTCAGATGTGGCAATAGCCTACCCTGCACGAACGAAGCTTCAACCGTATAGGGTAGGGACGACCCTGGCGGT
>DATGGW010000518.1:0-9927 GCA_035308345.1 Ktedonobacteraceae bacterium
TGATATTGTGATACTTCGTGCATACTTTTGTAACTGTTGTGATACACTTCTCATCTGGAGCGTAGTAAAATCAGGCATGAGATGTGACGTAAGACGTTGAGAACTGCGGCTGCTTGTACCTGTGTAACTGGTGTGTTACACTGCATCCAACTACACGAACATACATCTGTTTACAGAGGAGGGAGAATCATGTTATTTATTTCCCCAATAAAGGGAGCGCGCCGTGCAGCAGGCCCGCTATTTGCAGGCATTATGGTGGCGCTCTTACTGCTGCTCGTTGCCTGTGGCAACACTACCACAGGTTCAGGTTCTACGCCAACGCCAAGCGCTCAGACACCGACCGTTGCTCCGCCCAATGATCTGATTACTCCAGGTGTGTTAACTATTGGGAGCGATACTACCTATCCGCCGCAAGAATATATCGATACAACCACCAATCAGCCTGCCGGTTTCGATATCGATCTAATTACGGCTGTTGCTCATCGTATGGGCTTGCAAGCCAAAGTTGTCACTACAAGCTTTGACACGATTATTAATAGCCTGACATCCAAACGTTTTGACGTGGTTATGTCAGCCGTAAGCGTTACGCCGGCTCGTCAAGCGCAAGTCGATTTTGTGCCATACTTTAATGCCGGTGAGTCATTGTTGGTGCCAGCAGGCAACCCCATGCATATTACACAACCATCTGACCTTTGCGGGCAGAAGGTCGGTGTACAAAATGGCACGATTGAGCAGACTGATCTACAGACCGCCAGTTCTGCCTGCACGAAAGCGGGAAAGCAGGCTATCCAGATCACTGCCCTCACCAATCAGACGGATGTTATACAACTGCTCGCGACCAACCGCGTCGTGGCGACCTATCAGGATTCACCGGTCACTGACTATTACATCAAACTGCATCCTGGTCAGTTTAGTGTTGGTGGCTCTGTTATCAACGCTGGCCTCGAGGGTATTGTTGTGCGTAAGGGTGATACTTCCATGTTCAATGCCGTACAGGCGGCCTTTAATCAATTGAAGCAGGATGGCACCTACCACAGTCTCATTGAAAAATGGGGATTGTCCGACGAAGCAATTAGCATGGTAGATAAGCGCACAAATAACGTCGCTTAGACGAGAGTTAGTTCCTGGTTCCCTTTCCCTTCCTTTAAGTGAGCCGCGGGAACCAGGAATGCTTTATTCAGGAGGTTTCTCGTGTTTCATTGGGACGTTGTCGGGCACTATCTCTTTTCAGGTCTTTTTCTCGGTGCGGCGTGGATAACACTCTGGATTTCGGTGGTCGCTCAGACGTGCGGTGTCATCATCGGTCTCTTTCTATCCCTCATGCGCCTGTCACGTTTCCCTTTTCTCTCGTGGCCTGCTCGTTTCTATGTATGGATCTTTCGCGGCAGCCCGCTCCTGGTACAGATTCTCATACTCTATTTTGGCATTCCCGAAATTTTCCCCAGCCTCGTGCCATATATTACTGTCTACTCTGCTGCGCTGATTGCTTTCTCGCTCAACGAGGGGGCGTATATGTCAGAGATTATCCGCGCGGGTATCACCTCTGTAGATGCCGGGCAAATGGAGGCTGCAAAGTCCCTAGGCATGCGTTTCAGTCTTGCCATGCGCCGTATTGTACTGCCACAGGCAGCGCGCGTGATTATTCCGCCTCTGGGCAACGAGTTCAATAATATGCTTAAGACAACCTCCCTTGCCTCGGTCATCGGCCTTTTTGAACTGACGTATACTGCCCAGGTCTATGGTTCGCAAAGTTTCATCATCTTCGAGTTGCTGATTGTTGCCACATTCTACTATCTGATTTTGACGACACTGTGGGGCTATATACAGAATTGGATTGAGAACCGTATGGACCCCGACCGCGAGACAAAAGCCGAACTTCAGGCGAAAAAAGGGTGGAGCGAGCGCATGTTTGGCTTTGGCCCAACACGTACTAGCGACGCCGGTACCCTGGTAAGCAGGGGGCGTTGAAAAGCTCCAGCCCCAGGTTATCTCGTCAACAAGTAGAAGCGGCGCCGCTATCCTTGTAAGCAGGCGCTAAGCAAGCAGGAGTAAACAAGTATGAGCATAGAAAAGTCAGTTGATAATGGTGCAGTGCTCACTGATGAGATGGTGCGTGCCGAGAGCATCGTCAAGCGCTTTGGCCATCTGACGGTACTTGACGGCGTTGACCTGTTCGTCAAGCGCAAGCAGGTGGTGGTGATTATCGGGCCGAGCGGCTCTGGTAAGACAACTCTGCTGCGCTGCATCAATCACCTGGAGAAGATCGATAGTGGGCGTATTTTTATAGAGGGCCAACTGGTCGGTTATCGCGAGGTGAATGGTCGCGTGGTGGAGGATAAGGAAGCCACCATTGCTCATATGCGTTCTCAAATTGGCTTCGTTTTTCAACGTTTTAATCTTTTTCCGCATTTGACCGCCCTCGAGAATGTGATCGAGGCGCCCATACATGTGCTGCATCAGTCCAAAGCAGAAGTGACTGAACGCGCTATGGAACTGCTCAGAAAAGTGGGGCTTAGCGAGAAAGCCCATGTCTATCCGCATAAGCTTTCCGGCGGCCAGCAACAGCGTGTCGCGATTGCCCGCGCCCTCGCAATGAATCCTAAGCTGATGCTCTTTGACGAGGCTACGTCAGCCCTTGATCCCGAACTGGTCGGTGATGTGTTGAAAGTCATGCGCCAGCTTGCCGAAGAGGGCATGACAATGGTTGTGGTCACACACGAAATGGGGTTTGCCCGCGATGTAGCCGACCATATCATCTTTATGGATAAGGCAGTAATTGTGGAACAGGGCACTCCTGAGCAAATCTTCGATCACGCTGAAAATGAACGCACCCGCACTTTCTTAGGAATGATTTTATAAGCTCGCTATCTGCTTCGCGCCGCCTGGCGCCCCTCGACGTCCCGCGCAATCATATATCAATGTGCGTCAGGGGGTACTTTTGGTCAGGTTTTCTGTTCCTGCGCCTTGAAACGTGCGATAATATAGAAAAACTTGTATGCTGGAATTGCACATGATATACTTCCTAAGCGTCGCGAATCGCCTAGTATTTTGGAAACGGGTAGCTAATGTCGATGGAGCCGCGTAATTCCTCTCACTTACCTGGGGCTTTTAACAGCGTGGGGGGTCAGACTGATAGCGCTACACAAATGGAATCGCTCTCGATCAACGATCTTGCTCGTTGCTGCTCTGAGGAAACCAGCAAGTTTCTCAAGCAGAGCGCATCCAATGATCGTTATTGTCTGGAATTGTTTCGCCGCGCTATCACCAGGCGCAGCGAAGATGCCTGGGCCTGCATCTACCAACAATATGCGCCACTCGTCCTCACCTGGGTGAACCAGCACCAGAGCGCGACTTCGCTGCTGGGGCAGGACGGCAGTGCGCCGCTGGTTAATGCTGCCTTTGCCAAGTTTTCGCAGGCGCTGACTCCCGCGAAAATGGACAACTTTGATTCTCTCGCGGCTGTCTTGAAGTATCTTAAGATGTGCGTACACAGCGTCATAGCTGACGAGGTTCGCTCGCGCCAGGCGCGTCAGTATGAAGAAACGCTGGAAATGATTGAGCACGAACCCGCGTCAGATGACCCCGCCGACGATGTGGTCTCAAACATCTCCGCTCAGGGATTATGGCAGGTCATCCAGGAAGAACTCAATGGTGAAGATGAGCGCATTCTGATTTACCTGGCATACGTGCATGGCATGAAACCCAGCGAGATCAGCAACCAGCATAACAGACTTTTTCCAACGGTGGAAGATGTCTATCGCATTAAGCGCAATGTGTTGGAACGGCTGCGGCGCAATCGCCGCTTACAAACATTATTTAAGCACCAGCATCTCTAATAATCAAAAAGTCCTACTAGCAGCGTTTCCTGTGGGGGACAGATACAAAAATAGCGTAGGCGTTCGTTTATTCAGGTGAAAAGAGCAAAATCTTATCAAAATCCATTGCTTAAAGGAAAAGCTCATGGAGTGTAGTGAACCAGGTTTGATTCGCGATGAAGAACTGCTTGCCTATCTGGCAGGAGAAAGGGTAAGGTCTGTCGTTGGACAGCATCTTGCTCATTGCCAACGCTGCTCATCCTGGGTAGCAGAAAATCGTGGATTAGAACGCTCGCTTATTCAGAAACTCTACCGGTGGGATTGTCCACCTAATCAAATACTTGGCGAATACCAGATGGGTCTGCTCAGCAGCGATGTTGCAGCAGCGGTACGCCTGCACCTGAACAGGTGCGTGTTTTGTGCTGCTGAAATGGCAACTCTCATAGAATTTTTGGCGAACGATCCTATGCTTGTCGAAAGCTTTGCTGTTCAGTCCTCCTCTCAAAATAATCATAGCGACGTAAAACAAAATGTGCAGCGTGTTCTGGAAGGATTGCGCGAACGATCTACGACGCAAGCGCAGCGCATAATTGCGACCTTGCTGCCTCAGCAGCCTCGGCTGGCCTACCAACGCCATATCGCTAACTCGGAAGTGTGGCCCCGTCGCTATACCGCTGAAGATTTCAGCATATCTGTTCAGGTCGAACGCGGTACGGAACGCAATGATGCCTTGCAATTGATCGGGCTTGTGACTCGCAAGGGCGCCACCCTGGAGGCGCTTCAGGGTATCCCTGTCTCGCTCTCGTCGCAAACCAGCCCTGTCTATACTCAGACGATCGATGAATTGGGCAACTTTGTCTTCTCATCGATCTCTCCGTCAACTTATACGCTGGAGTTGCAGCTTCCCGACAGCACCATTGTGATTGAGCAACTGCCGGTCGACTTGCAGGATTGATACCCAGAAATATGCTTCCATCCTGTATAACGAGTATTATATGTCACAGTAACTCAGGATGTGTCACACTGAATGCAATGTGAATTGCGATGAGATAATGTCTGCGCCGGATTAAAAGACGCAGGCATTTTTGTGTCACCCGATTCGTAGGGACGCGATTCATCGCGTCCACTGCTATGGACTCTTGCCAGGGTGGACGTGATGAATCGCGTCCCTACCGTATCAAATTGAAACGTGATAGAATACATTCCACCTGATGTGATTATCAGAGCGTCGCAAACGTATATAGCTGTAGTAATGGCTGAAGACTCCTGTTAGATAGACATGGCCCTGGAATCAGTGACCGCATGACGCCACAAAATCTGGTTACAACTCTTCTGCAAATCGATGAGCATGCAGGCTATGCTGTCATACAAAAGCAACTGCCCTTATTTGATGGCGATGCCCGGCAGCGATTGATCGAGTCGATCAAACGCGAAGCGGATAAACGCTGGACAAATGAAGTGCATCTGACATACCTGCTGGCCGGCCATCTGATCAGCATTGGCGAGTTGACCGGCAATCGCTATGCGCGCGCGCTGGGCTTGATGGCGCGTGGTGATGCGCTGCGACGTATGGACCGCGACCAGGAAGCGATCCGCTTTTTAGATGCTGCCGGGGAAGAATTTCTGGCCGTCGGAGATGAAGTGGGCTGGGCGCGTACCCGCATTGGTCGTGTTAACGCCTGTTTGCAATTGAATCTCACATCTGAAGCCTTACATGATGCTGCTGCCGCTCGTGAGGTCTTCATGCGTTATAACAAGCTGCTGCGAGCAGGGCAGATCGATGTCAATGCCGCCATTATCCACTTTGAACTCGGACACTATGAGCAGGCGCTGCGCCTGTATGATCGCGCTATTGAAACCTACCTGTTGCAAAGCGAAGGGGTTGACCTGCATATTGCGCGCGCGCGCGGCAACAAAGCCATTGCCCTGGCCGCCAGGGGCCGCTTTCGAGAAGCCATTGCCCTTCATGAGCAGGCTCGCGCAACCTTTGCATCACATGGCGATCAGGATATCTCCGTTGCGCGCGAGGAACTCAATATCGCCGAGATTTACGCATCTCAGGGTCACTATAGCCAGGCGCTGCTGCTGTTCAATCGCAGCCGCGAGATTTTTAACAGCCATGTATTAGAGTTGCCGTCTGCCGAGGTGGCGCAGCAGATTTGTGCATGCTTACTGCACTTGAACCGCGCGCGCGAGGCGTACCAGCTCGCTGGTGAATTGATTAAATTCTTTCACCGTTCCCAGAAGCAGCGGAGCAATGTCGCGCAATCCCTGTTATTCCAGGCAGAGGCAGCCATGCTTGAGGGAGACCTGCGCGATGCTGACGAGAAACTACGCGAGGCCAGGACCATCCTGGAAGAAATCGGCTTTATGGCGCTCGCATCCAAAGTGCGCATGCAGCAGGCGGAACTCTATTTCGTTAGTGGACAATATGATGCCAGCCTGCGCGAGGCCCGTTTCGTCGCCGATGCGTTCGCGGAGCAAGAAGCATTACCGCAACTGGCACGAGCTGCTCTGCTGCAGGCGCACATTCTTGCCAATCTTGGGGATATCGCCTCCGCACAGGAACTCTGCCAGCAGGCGTTAGATATTGCTCAGGGTCAGGGCCTGCTCGATTTGAGATATCGCTGTGATTACCTGCTTGGGCAAATTGCCGAGTATCAGCAGGACCCGGAAGCGGCGGCCAGTTATTACGATCGCGCCATCAAGGGCATCGAGGATGTACAGAGTCGCCTGGTGCTGGATGAACGCAGCAGTTTCCTCGAAAATAAAGGCGCAGTATACCAGCGCGCCATGATCCTGGCGTTAACCCAACAGAAAAAAGAGCAGGCGCTGGTTTACGTCGAAAAAGCCAAATCGCGCGTACTGGGTGACTACCTGCGCAACAACATCGATATTCGCCTGAGAGCGGCGGACAAAGCCAGCGAGGCCATTCTTGAAGACCTGGCGCACCTGCGCGAAGAGCAGGCCTGGTATAGTTCCATTGTCTACGAGTCGGAGAACGAGGCGAACCTGAGCGATACCGCCGTTCTGCGTATCCGCGCCATGAAGCCGGGGCAGGCTCGCAGCGAGATGCAGCGGCGCGAACGCGGCATCGAACACTTACTGGAACAAATACAACTACGCCTGGCGGGCGACCTGGTGTCACGTTCGCGTTCCAACTGGACAGATAGCATTGTTACCTCGCTCTGGCAGAAGCTTGAGCGTAATACATTGATGCTGGAATACTATCTTACCGAACATGACATCTACATCTTTCAGTTGACGCGCGCGGGCGTTGATACGCTTGTCATCCAGAATGCAGTACCCAGGCTGGAAAGGTTACTCTCGCTCTGGCGCGTCAACCTTGACCTGGCAGCCCAGGTCAGTGGAGCGACGGACCGCGCCCAGGCCTTTACGGGCTTGCAGGAGAATAGTCTGGGACTATTGCAGCGCCTGTATGATTTGTTGCTCAAGCCGGTAGAAGGCGCCTTGAACGGGTGTGAACACCTGACCATCGTTCCCTATGGCATGCTGCACTATCTCCCGTTTCACTGCCTGTTTGACGGTGTGCAGTTTGTGGTCGAGCGCATTAATGTCTCCTACCTGCCAGCCGCTGCTCTGCATGATATTTGTCGCCAGCGTGGCAAGCGCATCAAATCGAAAGGGGTTCACCTGCAAAACTCGCTGGTCATGGGTCTTTCTGACAATGGGCGGCTCGCCTTTGCCAGGCAGGAAGCCGAGGCTGTCGCGAAACTGCTGGGCGCGCCTTGCGCCATTAACGAAGCGGCTACCACGTCGCTCCTGCAAGAAGTGGGCGCGCAAAGCCCCATTGTGCATATTGCAGCGCATGGCATGTTCCGCCTTGATGCTCCGAACTTCTCACATATCCAGCTCGCCGATCATAAACTGGATGCCATCGAGGTCTTTAACCTTGATCTCTCCTCCTGTTCACTCTTAACGTTGAGCGCGTGCGAAACTGGTCGGGCTATCGTCAGAGGCGTCGATGAAGTCATCGGACTTGGCCGGGGCTTCCTTTATGCCGGGGCAGCTTCTCTCTTGCCCACACTGTGGAAAGTCGATGATGCCAGCAGCGCGGAACTAATGGAGATGTTTTATCAGGCCCTGTTGAGCGACTTTACGAAGGCAGCCGCTCTCGCCGGGGCGCAGCGTGCTTTCCTGGCGCGCTCGCGCACCTCTATCCGACCTTATCGCGTCCACCCTTACTTCTGGGCCGGTTTCCACCTCATCGGCGATGCGGGGCCGCTATGAGTGAGAGGTGTAGGAACGCACTTCATCACGTCGCATAATGGAAACTGACAAAATTGACTGGTTGGAGAAGTATGAGGGCGACCGCAGTAGGGACAGGGAGGGACCCTTGCGGTCGCCCTGGAGTCTTCGCATACTGCAAAGGAGTAGAGTTGCATGGAGTATCTCTTGCCAGATTATGTTTATACGGCTGAGGGTTTACAAAGCGATAGCGTAGTTACCATCTCCGATGACGGACGTATCGCCGCTATCATATCTCGCGCCGAATTTGATGTTGGATCGCAATCGATCGAGCCGTCTGATATCGCTCTGCTGCCGGGCCTGGCTCTCTTACCCGGCTTTGTCAACGCGCACAGCCACGTCTTCCAGCGCGCCCTGCGCGGCCATACGCATCGTCCGCTCTCACGACAGGACACCTTCTGGACATGGCGACTAGCTATGTATGCCGAAGCGCAGCGACTAACACCCGACTTGCTGTATGATAGCGCGCTGCGTACTTATGGCGAGATGCTGGCGGCAGGTTATACAACTGTAGGCGAATTCCACTATGTTCATCATCAAACTGACGGTACACCCTATACCAACTCCAACGCTATGTCGGAAGCGCTGTTGCAGGCCGGGCGAGACGCGGGCATACGCGTAGTCTTACTCATGACGGCCTACGCGCAGAGCGGTTTCAATCAACCGCCTGAGCGGGAGCAACTGCGCTTCTGCGATGCATCAGTCGATGAGTATTTAGAGCGTGTTGATAGGTTGCTGGCTGCGGGAGTACCTGTGGGAGTCGCGCCGCATTCGGTGCGCGCTGTGCCTGAAGATTGGTTTCGCGCCATCTCTTCGTATAGCCATAAGTATGAGTTGCCGTTGCATGTTCATGCCGGAGAACAAATGGCGGAAGTTGAAAAATGCCGGGCCGCCTATGGCTGCGCGCCCATCGAACTGCTTGAGCGTTTCGGCGCGCTGGGAACAAGGACAACCATTGTGCATGCCACTCATGCCAATGCAGCCGAAATCAGCCTGCTCGCTCGCTATGGCTGCACCGTCTGTGTCTGCCCCACCACAGAGGGCGATCTGGGCGATGGCATTGCTCCCTACGCGGAATTAGTGTCTGCCACTATTCCCCTGGCCATCGGTTCTGATAGCAATACTCGTCTTGACCCCATCGAGGAACTGCGCTGGGCCGAGTACACCGCGCGCATGCGTTACCAGCGTCGCCGCGTACTGGTCGCCGACGAGTCGACATCGCCAGGACCATTATTACTGGATTATGGTACGCGCGGCGGCGCGAAGTCTCTGGGCGTAGAGACGGGTGTGATCGCGCCCGGCATGTGCGCCGATTTTGTGGCCATCGATTTGCATCATGCTTCATTGGCAGGTTGGTATGCTGAAGATTTGCTAGATGTGATGTTCTTTGGAGCGTCGTCTGAAGTGATCGCGGGAACATGGGTACAAGGGAAGAGAGTGGCTTAATATTCTCCTGGAGCACTTGCCAGATTGCGCCAGTAATGGTACTCTCTTCCTGCTATTCTTTTACCTGAAAATCATATTGCTGAGGAGACATCATCCGTATGACGCAAACTATCAATGGGAACAAAAATACAGGCGATCCGTCGAAACTCCGCAAACCTGGGCAGCGCCAGCAAGAACGCTTGCAGAGGCAGGAGCGCCGCCGCCGCCGCCAGCGTATTTGGGCGAGCGCCATCGTCAGTGTGGCAATAATCATCCTGGCTGTGCTGGGTTATGTGCAATATCAACGCTATACTGCTAACCAGGCTGCCATCCAGCTTGCGCATGCAAACGCTACCGCTACCACAACGGCGAAACTGAATGCCACCGTGAAGGCTATTGCAAATGCCAGCGCAACCGC
>DATGGW010000519.1:0-14120 GCA_035308345.1 Ktedonobacteraceae bacterium
GAATGTTGGGCGAAGCTGCTCTTCTTACTGATGCCCCTTGCGCGCCCATTGCCAACTGTTGGCACGGCGGCTGGCAGATGCGGGTAATCCATACTGACCTCGACAGCCGCGATGCGTTTAGCGCTATCTTCATCCTCATCCGCAGTGACGCAATCAGCTGCATCGGCTGGCGCAGGTAGATGATTGACCACGCGCACTCCTGGTACAAGGGCGCGAAAGCCCCAGGGCGCGCCATCTTCATGCAGCATGGCGCTGCGCCTCGCCAGCTTCGCCAGCATCCTGGCGGGTAGATGATAGCGCAGGGCTACTTGTTCAAGCGGGTCTTGAGTGGTTAAATAAGCTTTAACAGCGGATTTACGTCTATTATAGCGTTTCTTATCTTTCGCAGTCAGGGTGGAAATGTCTCCCTCTTTCCACGAGGATATATCTTGTACGCGTGCTGTTACTGCCGGAGAGTTGTCAACCTGAACACCGGACAAAGCACACCTCCATTATGTATTCATATAAAAATATCGCGTCGTTTCAACCTGGCGCCAGGCGCAAGCATAGCCTCTCTTCTAGGATAAAGGACGCCCGAAATGTTTATTTCGTTTCGCTATAGCGCTTTATTCCGAACCTCTAGCCGACTTTTAACGTACATGTTATGCTAGGGTGTAGGGGCCAGATTTATCGCGCCCACATTGGAAAGGTATTCAAGGACATTTAGATGAGACGTAAAACTCCGGGCATAAATAGATTTTCGCAGGGCATCCGTTTTTTTCGTGTATCCAGGCTGCTGCTATGGACATTATGGGTCATTTACCGGGAACGCCGCCGTGTAATACGGGCGCGCGAACGAGGTAACTATGACGTAGAGCCAAACATCGACGTGCTGGTAGAAGTGCTGATAGCGTTTCGCCACGCGGCCATCAAACTTGGCGTGCTGATGATAAAGCTGGGGCAATTCCTCAGCGCGCGCGCAGACCTGCTGCCGGAAAAGGCGCTGGCGGCCATCGCATCATTACAGGATGAAGTGCCGCCAGCGTCGTTCAGTCACGTGGTCTCTGTGATCGAGTCGGAACTGGGAAAACCGGTTGAACAGATCTTCAGCGTTTTAGAGCGCAAGGCCACTGCCGCCGCTTCGCTGGGCCAGGTGCATAAGGCGGTGTTGGTCTCTAACGGGGAGACGGTGGCGGTCAAGGTGCAGCGGCCCAACATCGAACAGTTGGTGCGCAGCGACCTGAGCACCGTCAAATTCGTGATCTGGGTGCTCAACCGCTTCGTCGATACCAGCCAGTTCGTCGACCTGATGGGCATCTATCGCGAATTTAAGCGCACCACCTACGAGGAGATCGATTACATCACCGAAGCAGCCAACGCCAAACGTTTCAAAGAAATGTTCAAAGATGATCCGACCATCTACATTCCTGCTGTATATGAGCAGTTTACAACGCGCCGCGTGCTGGTGCTGGAATGGATCGAGGGCATCAAAATCAACGACTATGCCACGCTCGACAGGGAGGGAATTGACCGGCTCGAAGTGGCGAAACGCACCGTGCAAACTTACTTCTATCAATTTTTTGATGCCGGTTTCTTCCATGCTGACCCGCACCCGGGTAATATCTTCGTGAAGAAAGGTCCGCCCGGTTCCGGACCTATTGTCGAGTTTGTGGACTTTGGTATGGTCGGCTCGCTTAGCAAGAGCATGAAGAAGTCGCTCAAAGATCTCTTCGTGAGTTTCGTGATGCGCGACTCACATACCCTGGTGGATGCCCTGGCGCGCCTGGGCTTCATTGGTGAGGGCGCGAACATGGCCGCCATCGAGCGGGGTATGTCGATCATGCTGGAGCAATACTACGGCATGACGCTCGGCGAGGCGCGCAATCTGGATATTCCCGATGTGGCCGAGGATGTTGGCAAGCTGCTCTACGGGCAGCCATTCCAGATACCCGCGCAATTCGCCTTCACGGGCCGCGCCGTCAGCACGCTGGTGGGAGTATCGACCGGTCTCGCGCCGGATTTCAACTTTATAGATGTGGCGACGCCCTACGCGCGCAAATTTCTCGGCCTGGATGCTGAAGGCGTGAGCCAGACTGTCCAGGACATCCTGAAACAGTTACTGGATGCAGGGCGCATCCTGCTGAAACTGCCAGGCGAGTTGGAACGAGTGATAGCTAAACTCGAAACAGGCCAGATAGAGGTTAAGGCCGACCTGGGCCTGGCTAACGGTCGCTCGCGCCGCAACGGTCATGGACCCCGGGGCAACAAAAGAGACCCCGGCAACGGTACAGGCGCAGGTGTCCTGACCAGCTTCTTAACCTTTGTTGCATCCCTGGGCGGCGGCATTCTGCTCACCAGCGCCCACCAACTGCTCGCGGGCTGGATTTTTCTGGGATTGGCGGGATTGTTGGGATTGAGGTTGCTGATCAGGCGGTGATTATGCCGTCGGTTCGACCAGCGCCCATCCTTTATCGCCGATGCGTTCCACCAACCCCTCTTTTTCGAGTTTGAGCAGGTGCGCTTCTACCGTCCAGGCGGCAATGGAGTGCAGCTTCGGGTCAACATCGGTGTAGATGGCCGGCGTCATCTCAGGGATGGTTACGCCGCGCGGCAGCGTCTCCAACACCTGCATGATCTGCTGCTCGCGCAGTTGGCGATGGGCGATGTATTCGGTGATTTTGGCCTGCGCGCTCGCGATAGTAGGGCCATGCGCGGGTACAATCTCGGCGATGTCGATCTGCTGCAAACGCTGCAGCGAATTCATGTAATCGAACATGTTGCCGTCGGGAGGCGCGATGACATTGGTGGTGATGCCAGAGATCATGTCGCCCGCGAAGAGGATGCGCTGCCGCTCCAGGTAATAAGAGTGATGGTCGAAGCGATGGCCTGGCGTGTGGATGGCTCTCAACGTTTCCCCGGCGACTGGAAAGGTCTCACCGTCGGCAACTTCTATATCTGCCACGGGCACACCCTTGCGAGCGAAAGCGTAGATGGGGACATGAAGCCGTTCGCGCAGGGCTGCCGCTCCCCCCATGTGGTCGGGATGGCCGTGTGTGATGAGAATGCGCCGCATACCGCCGCGTTTCTCGCCCTCTTGTACGAGCGCATCGAGGTATGTGGCATCATCAACCGCCGGATCGATGACGATTGCGCCCTCGCTGGCTGTGCCCAGCACGATAGTATTGGTGCCTGGTCCCGTCATGATGGAGGGGTTGGGGGCCAGGATGATGGTATATATTTGTTGCATTTTTATCTCCTGCGCATATGTTCGGGAACTTCCCAGGTATCGCCGGAGTCTTCTTGCAGGTAGACATGCGCGCTGCCGTCCTCTTCCTTCACCAATACGGGCATGCGCACCGGCACGCGCTGAGTCGCCGTGTGTTGCAGCGCACCGGCAACGCTGTCAAAACTTGCAAGCTCGCGCAGCTGGTGGATGGTGGCAAAGACGAGTGGGAACTCGCCGCGTTCAGAACTTGCCAGGGCTTCGGATGGCGCGATCCAGAGACCCTCGCTGGTCTCCAGGCGGTCGTGCGCGGCCAGTTGTTCAGCCGGGGCGGTCGTGATGAAAAAGTGCGTATCGAAACGTTTGGGCATACCTTCCGGGGTGATCCAGTGCGCGATATAGCCCAGGCAGTCGGTTGCCAGCGTCAGTTTTTCGGCGCGCGCCATCTCTTCCAGCGACCCTTGTTGCTGCTGGAACGCCTGGCGATAGCTATCAAAATGCGCCACCTGCACTTCTGGAATAGACAATATTTCGCCATCGCGATAGGCGAGCAGCACACCGGCTTCCTCGAAGAGTTCGCGAATGGCGGCGGCTCTTACTCCCTTACCCACAGCCGTATACCCTTCGGGATCGGATGGCGAGGGAGCGACGGGCGCGCACACGCCCTCGGCAGTCTCTGCGGCGTAATCATCTTGCGAGACGGAGCCGCCGGGGAAAACATATACATTAGGCATAAAGTCGCTCTGGATAACGCGCCGCACCATGAATACTTCGATACCCTGGCCTGCTGGCAAATCCCGCAGCAACATGACGGCTGACGCCATTCGCGGCTGAACGATCATATATTGGTCTCCAATCTTGAGGCGTAGACATCTCTCTGCTACATACTATCTTATATTTTGCGATAGATGCAATATAGGCGAGTCTTCAAAACCCGAACAGCCTCGATTGAGCTATCCTGGTGGAGAAGGCCATTTGCTTCAACGTCAGGTAAATGCCATCTACCTGTTGCTGGTTCCTACGGTATTCCTTTGCATGTTCTTCTGACCAGAAGAAAAGAGAATTTTGTCAGTAATCGTGAATGATATTTGGGGCTGTGAGGTGTCCAAAGTCAACATCCGGTTCAAACACCAACGGACTCGCATCATGTTCTTGTACGCTCCATTCCAGTTCACTGGTCAGCGTGAGATGGAGCTGCCGACTGCAATGCGCACACTCGCTATCAATGTTGACCACCAGTTTCTCGTTACGTAAGCGCCCTTGCACGAAAGGCGTTGCTATCGCATCCTCCGCTCAAGCTGCAAATATGCTCTCACCACTACTAAAGTGTAATCGATGGGGGGTTCTGTCTGTTGTTACTGGAAAAGCCCAGCTAACTTCTCTGGCATCGTTCAATACCAGGAAAAACAAGTGCTTTTGGAGTTCTTCAAGAATTTCATCTACTGTCGCAAGTGGAAGAAACAACCCGCGCGAGATGTCTTCAGCCCTCAATGGTTTGCCGCCATTGCGAGGCAGTTCGCGTACTACGAAATTCCTGACACGGTGATGGTGCTCTGTCATAAAGCTGAGTCTTGTTGTTGAGTGCTGTCGCGCTTCGGTAAGGTGTTTTCTCCAGGTTTCGGCAGATATGGCGACGATCTTATCCCGTCTGCCGATCAGAATGCTGTCTTTCATTTCGCTGCCCTCTTTCTTACTTGCTTGCGAGTATCGCTCAGAGGTTTATTACTCTTCATTTATTCCCGGCGTCTGTTCTATGAAACGATGACTCGCGCTCACGCCGTAGTTCATGCTGTAGACTTCCTTCAGTTGCGCAATACGCAGCAGTGTTTCCTCGCTGAATGGGGTCTTATTCTCAAAAGCGTGCAGAACAATTCCTTCGAGCAGATCGCCCAGGGAAACATCGTGGTATTCAGCTAGCGCTTTAAGCACCTTCACCATACTCTTTTCCATTCTCACACCAATCTGCACGCGTTCAACTGGGATGTTGCTATCTTCCATATGTGAGTGTTCTTTAATCGTGGCCATGCTGTCCTTTCTTGAGACGTTTTGGAGATAAGGCTTCCCAGAAGCAGACTGGAGAGGGGTCCGGGCTGTCATCCTGAGCGCAGCGAAGGATCTCTCCGCCTATCGAGCCAGATCCTTCGCTGCGCTCAGGATGACAGGCTTTCTCTCCAAACGTCTGGTACTTTCTTGAGATAGTGGTTCAGAAAAACGTCAATTCGATTTATTACAAATTTACCTTTATAACTAAGTAATATTGTAACACATTTCGAATAAAAAACAACCTGCAACCGGGTATATGATAGAATAAAATAGTTAATGGACATGAAAGGTAGGACGCAATGGATCAGCAGCAGCAGAACGCTCCCGAAATGAGAGCGATCACGATTTCGCGCCAGTATGGCAGTGGCGGCGGAGAAGTTGCCGCGCGCCTGGCGCAGCGTCTGGGTTGGCAACTGATCGATCACGAAATTGTAGCGCAGGTTGCTCATGCGTTGGGCATCACGGAGGCGGAGGCGGAGGTGCATGATGAGCGCGTGGAGGGCTTTATCGCGCGTTTGCTGAATGCGCTTCAGGCAGCCGCGCTCGTCGTGCCTACGCCCATGATTCCACCGGAGCAAGTAGAACGTGTCTATAACGATGCTCTGGGCCGGGTCGTCGAGACGGCGGCGAACGCGGGGCGCGTCGTCATCGTTGGGCGCGCAGGGCAGGTTCTGCTGGCGAAACGGCGCGATGTGCTGCATGTACGAATGGTCGCGCCGCTCAAACAGCGTATTGACTATGTTGCCCGGCGCGAAGGATTGGACGAAGCAGCAGCGCAGGCGCGAGTCCAGCTAAAGGACCGTAACCGCGTGCGCTATTTGCAGGCGCAATTTGGCTGCAACGTCAATGACCCGCTGCTCTATGACCTTGTGGTCAATACGAGCGTGCTTGACCTGGACAGCGTCGTTGTCTTGATTTGTGTGGCGCTTGAACATAAAGCGCGCAAGCTGACGGTACGCACCGGAGAACTGGGGCCGGTGATCGGCCTGGAACGCTATCCCGGACAACCGGAAGATTTGCGTCCGCCCGCCAGTTTGACGGGAGACGAATCAGCGTAGGGACGCGATCAATCGCGTCCCTACAGCAATCAAAGGAGACCTTGATGAAACTCGCCAGCTTTTTTACCGCTGATCTTCCGCAGGCCCGCCTGGGCCTTGTCCAGCACGACGAAATTGTCGATGTGGACCTGGCTGCGCGCGCCCTCGGCCTGGAGCCGTATGAGCATATGCTTGACTTGATCGACCACTATGAGCAAGGTGTGCAGGTCTTGCAGGCTATTTTGCGCAAGGCTGCCGGGCGTCGCTTGCATGATGTGAAGACCTTCACTGAGATCGGCGCGGCGCATGCGCTCTCCGAGGTACAGCTGGCAGCGCCTATTGCGCGCCCGCGTAAAAATGTGGTGTGTCTTGGGCGGAATTACGCGGAACACGCCAGAGAGTCGGCCCGCACGCGCGGAGAACCAGAAACCGTCCCGGAAGATCCTATATTTTTTACGAAAGCCTCAACAGCCATCAATGGCCCTTTCGGGAATTTGGTCATTGACCCGGCAGTTTCAACTGAGATTGACTGGGAAGCCGAACTGGCGGTTATTATTGGCAAGCCGGGCAAGAAGATTCGCGAAGAAGATGCTCTGTCGCACGTTTTTGGCTACACTGTGCTGAATGATGTTTCAGCGCGCGACATTCAATACCGTCATAAGCAGTATTTCAGGGGTAAGAGTATCGATGGCTATTGCCCGATGGGACCCTGGATTGTCACCGCCGATGAGATCCCCGACCCGCAGCAATTGACGCTGCGCCTGCGCGTGAATGGCGTCACCAAACAGGAAGACACCACAGCTCACATGCTTTTTGATGTGCGCAGTATCATCACCATTCTTTCGCAAGGTATGACCCTGGAGGCAGGTGATATCATCGCCACGGGCACACCCAGCGGCGTTGGTCACTCTCGCAACCCACCCGAATTTCTCAAAGCTGGAGATGTAATGGAGACGGAAATTGTGGGCATCGGGGTTTTGCGCAACACTGTGGTGAACATCTAAATAGGGAGCACATCATGCATAGCTTTGAAACAGGCCAGCTCATTGACGAGCAAGATCGCGTAAAACAGAACTATCTCGAATTCCTGCGCGTACCGTCTATCAGCGCGGGTCTTTACGCGCTTGCAGCGGGTGATATTGATAGGCAGGAGCCGCACACGGAGGATGAGGTATACTATGTTATCGCCGGGCGCGCTTCCATACTGGTTGGCACGGAGAACCGCGCAGTCCAGGCGGGGTCAATTATCTATGTGAAGGCGAACGTTGAACATCGTTTTCACTCTATCAGTGAAGATTTGCGCGTGCTGGTGATTTTTGCCCCCGCCGAGTATACCAATGCCTCCCGGCAGGAAACATGACGCCGGGAAACTTTTCTCATCAGTAAAGCGTATTCTAAGCAACCATGGTTAAAAAACAAAAACCTGATAAGAAGAATATTGAACCCGGAATGGCTGTGGAAGCCACCAGGGGAGACCTGGGTGAAAAGGATGTCAGTAAGCCGAAAGTGAGCGCTGTTATCCAGGATGAGCAGGGCGATGCCGAGAAGCTGGTTGTCCAAAAAGGCGTGATCTTCAAGAAAACGCTGGAAATTCCAGTTGACCGTATTCAATCCGTTGACGAAGACAGCGAGCATGAGAGCGCAGCCGGGAAGGTCACCGTCGATGTCAGTAAACAAGAAGCTGCATCACTGACTGCGGTTGGCGCCGAGGAGTTAGCCCCTGAAAAGCAAGGCGCAATGCTCGACAAGGTTGAGCAAAAAGTCCCAACCGCCGAGGGTCTGAGTAAATTAGAAGCGCGCAGTACGGCCACGAGGGCGAAAAGCAAACCTGCTCAAGCAGCGCAGGACGAGACGGCGCAACCTCCACCGGCCAAAGAGCCTAATTTTCTTCTCCACATCCTCGGTCCGGGATTTTTAGCAGGCATGGCAGGCAACGACGCGTCGGCAGTTGGTTCATATTCAGTAGATGGCGCGACCAACGGGTATGGGCATCTCTGGCTGATGTTACTCGCCACACCTCTTTTTCAATCTGTGCAGTTTGCCTGCGCGAAACTGGGGCGTATCACACAAAAGGGGCTGGCTGAGATCCTGCGCGAGCATTATAGCCGTTGGGTTGCTATCCCCGCTTCACTCATCCTTGTAGTTGCTAACATTGCTTTGATCGCGGCGGACCTGGTTGCTATAGGGAGTGGGATAGAGTTGATCACGGGAGTCTCCTGGGTCTGGTTTGTCGTTCCGGTGGCGGCCGTTCTCTGGTATTTGACGGTCTACCGCAGCTTCAAGTCGATCAAAAAGATCTTCATGGTCATGAGCCTGGCTTTTGTCAGCTACTTCATTACAGCGATTTTCTCCCATGCGAATTGGGGGACAGTGCTCGTCAATACGTTTGTGCCGCATGTGAATTTCGAGTTTGCCAGCATTAGCAGCGCTGTCGCTCTGCTCGGCGCGACGATTTCGCCATATACGATGTTCTGGCAGGTGCAAGGCGAAAAAGAAGAGAAACGTACCGGATCAACCAGGAAAAAGCTGCGCAGCGCGGCGCTCGATATCGCTATCGGAGTGATCAGCGGCAACCTGGTCGCGTACTTTATTATCGTCTGTACGGCAGCCACCTTGTTTACCCACCATCAAAGCATTGCAACGGCGGCTGACGCTGCGCGTTCGTTAGAGCCTTTACTTGGTCCGTTCGCCAAATACCTCTTTGCGTTCGGATTTATCGGCGCCGGGCTTGTCGCCATTCCTGTGCTGCTCGCCAGCACTTCCTACGCGGTAGCGGGAACGTTCGGCTGGCCGGCGGGTCTCTCGAAGAAGCCCTGGCAAAATGAGGGATTCTACCTGATCCTGACCGGCGCCATAGTGGTGAGTATGGTGATCGCCCTGCTCCGTTTTGATCCCATCAGGCTCATTTTCTGGGCGAACGTGCTCTCGGGCGTGCTGTCGCCATTTCTCGTGGTCTACCTCATCGTGATCGGGAACAATCGCAAGATCATGCAGGATCAGCGGCTCGGCCTGATTACGAACATTGGCCTGGTGGTGACTGCCCTGCTGATGTTCACCGCCGCGATCTTGCTGTTCTATGGATTGGCAACCGGGCGGGGCGGGTAGACAGGTAGAAGTAGAGTTTATTTAATACATTGAAAATCGTTGAATATCTTTACTTGCAATGCTGTTTTTTAGCAGAGGTTGAAACCATCTCCCACTAAGAAACGTGACACTCTTTAAGGGCCATAATGAGTAGTTATCAATGGCACTTTTAGGGAGCGGTCTATGTTTCAAGATCATGAGCAAGCACAGTCAATTATCGAAGAACCAGGGAAGGAGAAAACAATCCTGGTGGTCGACGATGATGCGGACATCGGTGAAATACTTGTGCTGGCGTTTCAACAAGAGACATCATATCGTGGGCTGTGGGTCTCCGATGGCTTGCAGGCTTTGAATTTAATAAGTGAGATCAGGCCCGACCTGTTGCTTCTAGATTATCAGCTGCCATACATGAACGGGATTGATCTCTACGATCACCTGCATGCCCTGCCCGGTTTCGAACACACTCCTGGCATCATGATGAGCGCCCAGTTACCGAAACAGGATATCAAAAAACGCGCCCTGGTTGGCATCAGCAAACCATTTGAACTCAGCGAAGTGCTCGATACTGTTGTACAGTTACTCGCTTAACTTCCTGAGAGCAGCCTGGCCTTCTACGCCTCCTCCTACTTATAGCATAAAACAATCGCCCTGCCCCATTTTCCAGTCGAGCTTGCTGATAACTCAACTGTCTGCTATATTTGAGTTAGCTCACGAGCTGTTGTGACACGAAGCGGCGCTACGCCGCCGGTATCTGGAGGTGTATATGAGCATACGAGTGACAGACCCCGGAACTCAAGAGCGTTCCACTACACTGCTCCATCACAGGAAACGTGTTCAGATGCATAAACACAACCTGGCCCGCCTCCCCTGGTGGCGTGAACCTCCCGTCGGCTATGTATTTACATTCCCTCTAGTTGGATTAGGTCTCTTGATCCCGCTTGGTTTACAACGCTTAGGGATAAGCAGTGCTTTCCTGGATACTCCCTTTGTTCTGGTAACACTCATCATTGCGCTGATCTGGGGAACAGAGCCGGCAGTGCTTTCTATTCTTCTTGGCACACTGGCCTTTGATATCTATTTTCTTCCCCCGTCTGGCATTCTTGATCATGATTGGCACGAATTGCTTCCGCTCGTTCCTTTCGTCCTTGCTGAAATTATCATGGTCGTGCTTGCTGCTCAACGTGAGCGGAGCCGGCGACATATCCAGTTTGTGCGGCAAGAGTTAGAAGTCTACGCCGGTGAACTTGAGCGCGTCAACCAGGAACTTGCGCAAGCCAACGAGGAGCTTGAGAAGGCGAATACACTCAAAGATCATTTTCTTTCGAGGGCATCGCACGAACTCAAAACCCCTATTACCAGTATTCAAGGTCAGGCGCAGTTGGGAATGCTGCGCATCGCCAAGCAGGCTAAATTGCCGTCCGAACTTGCACTCCTGCAGACTATTTTAGAGCGCATTGACCAACAAACCCATCGTCTGAATGGTTTAGTCAATGACCTTTTAGATTTGAGCATCCTGAGATCCGGCAAAATGACATTACGCTCTATACGTTGTGATATGGGAGAAATGTGCCGTGAGGCCATAACAGAACAACAATCCCTTACGGGCCGGACGATCGAACTGGAGATTCCTGCAACACCTGTGGTGCTGCAAGCTGATTGCGAACGGCTCAACCAGGTCGTTACTAATTTAGTTACGAATGCCATTAAGTATTCGCCAGATAACAGTACTGTACAGGTGCGAGTCAGCCAATCCAATCATAAAGCCATGGTACAGGTACACAATGAGGGGTCAAATATTCCTCAAGAACAGCAAGCAAACATCTTCGAGCCATTTTATCGCACGCCCGATGCTCAAACCTCATCAAAGAAAGGCTGGGGTCTGGGTCTGGCTATTAGCAAACAGATTGTTGAACGGCATGGTGGGCGTATCTGGGTAGAATCTTCCGAGGGGAAAGGCACTACTTTCAGTATAGAGCTGCCTTTACAAGAAACCTTAGAATAAGATTAAAAAGCAATAAATTCTTCTAATAAATAGATGCTATTGTTAATCTAAATTAGTTCTTACTTAAAGTGAATAAAGGAAGAGCTTATAGCAGCAATAATCTCTTGTAATTTCTATAGAGACTCATTATGCTTATGACGTGAGATACTTCCTAAAGCCGGAACAAGAAAGGTAAGTATAAACGTTATGCCGATAGCAGAACATACAAATACCAAAACATCTTTGCAAGATTTCTCCGATGGTAACCTGGCTCAGAAGAGCCTTGATGGCGACCAGCGCGCATTTGAAATGCTGGTTGAGCGTTATCGCCCTCTACTCTTTAACTGTATCCATCGCATACTTGGTGATTATGATCAGAGTTGCGATATATTGCAGCAAGTATTTCTCCAACTCTATATTTCGTTGCCCACCCTGCAACAGGACAAATCATTACGCGCCTGGTTGCTGCGCGTTGCCCGTAATCGCTGCCTGGATGAACTCAGGCGGAAACGCAGCATCCCTTTCTCAACGCTGGAATCGGTTGGAGAGGAAGATGAAATGTCCTTGTTAGTCTCATTTTGCGATCCCAATCCCCTACCTGAAGAAGTCGCAGAACGCCATGACCTGCGGAGCAGCGTGCAGCGAGCTATTGAGGGTTTACCACTCCACTATCGTCGCGTTGTGCTGCTGCGCTATGCGGGTCAGCAGAGTTTCGCCGAAATTGGGCAGGCATTGAGCATACCGGCTGCGACCGCGAAAACGTACTTCCAGCGCGCCAAGCCTCTGCTGCGCGCGGCCCTCACCTCCGAGATGCCGCAGCAATTAGCGACTGTCAACTGAGGAACAGGTCAGGGGAGGCTGCTATCCTCAGACTAATAATGTGTGAATCGTTTGCAGGAGCTTGTCCACGTCAAATGGCTTCTTCATATAAGTGATCTTACGTTTTTTGATTTCCTGCAGCGGCGCATTTACGCTGAGCATAATGGTAGGCACCTGCGCTAGCTCTTCTGCAGCGCACAGCCGATCATAAAGGTCAATACCATGGATGGTAGGCAGCCAGTAATCCAGAAGCAGCAAGTTCGGTTTGAGGTCTTTGACAAGTTCCAACGCCTGAGGACCGTCGGGTACGGCGAAGACGCGGTAAGGAGTTTCTTGCGTGATCATCTGCACGAGTAATTCAGCAATTGCGCCATCATCTTCAACGAGTAGTATGGATTTGGCAGTAGCCTGTGTGCTCCTAACTTGTTGATTCTGGTTACCTGGCATTACATCACTCCGTCACATTAAGTAGTGGGCGATATATCTCTACTCAACAAGGCATTCGGCCATCTATAATGTTATATACTTGTATCGCTGAATGAATAGGATACTTTCCTGTTCCATCTTCTTACGTTCAAGTAAGAAGCAAAGTTTCAGTCATCTTAGCTATTTGCCTCACGATCTCACACTGAGAAAGGTAGTAGACCGATGGATGCAAGCAACCCGGAGCGCGAACTGGACCTGCGCGAGATGAAGGAGCGGATGGATGAGTTCCTTAGCATCGCCAGCCACGAACTACGGACGCCAATGACAACCATCAAGGGGAATATCCAACTGGCTAAAATCCGGCTGAACCATGCTATACATGACTTGCCAGCGGGTAATGACACTCTCCAGGACAACCTGGCGGAAATACAGATGATGCTCGATCGCGCGCTGCGCCAGGTCAATGTTCAAAACCGGCTGGTCAGGGATTTGCTGGATATCTCGCGTATTCAAGCGGACAAGCTTGAGCTGCAACAGGAGTGGTGCGAGTTGCTAACAATTGTATGTGAGGCAATCGAGGATCTGCGAAGCGCCACACCTGCGCGCGTTATCCATACAATACTGCCGGCAGAAGAAACGATGCCGATTTTCGCGGATGCCGAGCGTATTGGGCAAGTTATCATCAACTATTTGAATAACGCCCTGAAATACTCGCCGACGAACTGCCCGGTCGAAGTTCGACTGGTGAAAGAGGGAAAGATAGCGCGTGTCTCGGTAAGTGATCAGGGGCCGGGACTCTTGCCTGTGGAACAGGAGCGCATCTGGGAGAGGTTTTACCGGGTAGAGGGGATCGAAAGACAACGAGGCTTTAGTGTGGGTCTGGGACTCGGGCTGCATATCTGCCGGGCCATCATTGAGCAACACCGGGGCGAAGTCGGCGTCGAGAGTACGAAAGGCGTAGGATCTACGTTCTGGTTTACCCTTCCACTCGCGGAAGATGAGCATGTTTCATCCCTTGAGGATATAACCTGACCCACGTATAGTCTGGATGAGACGAGGCGCGCTGGGCGTATCCTCGATCTTCTCGCGCAGGTATCGCACATACACTTCGATGATATTGGTTTCGCCCATAAAATCATAGCCCCAGACCCGGTTGAGAATGGTGAGCCGGTCTAATACCTGCCGTGGATGGCTCATGAAGAGCAAAAGCAGGTTATATTCCGTGGAGGTCAGTTCGATCTGGCGACCTCCCCGCATGACTTCATGCGTAGCCGTGTTGAGTTGCAAGTCCTCGAAGGTGAGTATTTGCTCGCTGGTATCACCATTTTCGCCTTGCGTATGCCTTGCGCGGCGTAGAACAGCGCGGATACGCGCAACCAGCTCATCAAAATCAAATGGTTTCGCCAGGTAATCATCGGCCCCTTGCTGCAAGCCGGTCACGCGATCGCGCACTTCATCTTTCGAGGTCAGCATAAGAATAGGAATATCTCGTGTAGTAGGGTTTGAGCGCAAGCGGTTACAGACTTCC